>JAMLGI010000005.1 GCA_023958085.1 Solirubrobacterales bacterium
ATACCGAGAAACAGACCCTGATCCGGGGTCTGATCGCGACCTACAACGCCGATCCGCCAGGCGGCGTCAAAGGCGGCTGAAAGAGGCATCCGACGGCCGGTACAGAATCATGAGGGATGAAGGTCGTGATGGGGATAGATCCCGGGACGGCGAATCTCGGGTTCGGAGTGGTTCGAATCGAAGGGGGTCACATGGTGGCTCTCGACGGTGGAGTGGTCGAGACCGACTCGGGGGACCCCCTCGAACGGCGTCTGAGTGAGATCCACTCGACGCTCTCCCGGCTGATCAAGTGGCATCAGCCGGTGGCCCTGGCGATCGAGGATCTCTACTTCGGCAAGAACGTCGGCTCGGCGATGAAGGTGGGCCAGGCTTCGGGCGTCTCCATGCTGGCGGCCGCCCAATGCGATGTTCCCTGCTTCAGTTACACGCCGCAGGCGATCAAGACTGCGGTCTGCGGTTCCGGCAATGCTGCCAAGCGACAGGTTCAGAAGATGGTCGCGACCCTGCTCAACCTGAACGAGGTGCCGCAGCCCGACCATGCGGCAGACGCGCTGGCGGTTGCCATCTGCCACGGCGGCACGGCAGGCCGGAGGGACGCGACCGAGGCCGCCCTGGCCGGGTCTGCCTCGTCCCTGCGGGTGGCAAGTTGATCGCCACGGTTCGCGGCGAGGTCCTGGTCCGGCGTTCCGATTACGTCGTGATCGAGGCAGCCGGTGTCGGCTACCGGCTTGCGGTCAGCTCCGAGACGCTGCGCAGCGTTCCGGCGGCCGGACAGGAGATTTTCCTTCACGCGGAAACGATCAGCCGTGACGACAGCCTTCTCCTCTACGGATTCGCCTCCGAGGAGGAGCGGGACCTCTTCAACATGCTGATCGGGGTCAGCGGGATCGGTCCGAAGGTGGCGGTCGCCGCGCTCTCGGGCGGGCCGCACCGTGAGCTGGTCAGGGCGATCATTGCCGGTGACGCGAAGCGCTTTCAGGCTGTTCCGGGTATCGGAAAGCGGACGGCCGAGCGGATCATCCTCGAGCTGAAAGACAAGGTGACCAGCGACGCCGAGGAGGCGGGGGAGACCGTCGTTCCGGCCGCTTCCGACGCGCGGTCGCTGGCCAGGGACGGTCTGATCAATCTCGGCTACGCGCCACTCGAGGCGGAGCAGCTTCTCGACGGTGTCGGGACGGGAGATGATCCGCAGGAGCTGATCGGTGCTGCGCTGAAGCGTGCCGCGGCTTCCGGCCGGGGCGAGTGAGAACCTTGACACATGAGTGACCTGCCTGATTTCGGTGGAAAGCGGATCGACCTCGGGGTCGAGGCGGACCTGCCCGAAGGCGCCGAGCCGCGGGTCCATGATGCGCGGGCCGACCAGCCCGACCGTGAACTCGACCTGTCGCTCAGGCCGAAAGGCCTCGAAGACTTCGTAAACCAGAAGCAGGTCACCGATCAGCTGGCCGTTTTCATAGAGGCGGCGCGCCGCCGTGGCGAGCCGCTTGACCACGTCCTTCTGGCCGGCCCGCCGGGGCTGGGCAAGACCTCTCTGGCCAATATCGTCGCCGCCGAGATGGGGGTTCCGCTGGTTCAGACCGCGGGGCCGGCGCTGGAGAGGAAAGGCGACGTGGCCGCGTTCCTGACCTCGCTCGAGCCTGGCAGCGTCTTTTTCATCGACGAGATCCACCGTCTCGGTCGGGCGGTGGAGGAGACTCTCTACCCGGCGATGGAGGATGGTGAGCTGCCGGTGGTCCTCGGTCAGGGCGCGGGAGCACAAACGGTCACCCTGCCGCTGCCTCCGTTCACCCTGATCGGCGCGACCACCCGCAGCGGGTTGCTGACCACGCCGCTTCGTGACCGGTTCGGAGTCTCCCACCGCCTTGAGTACTACGACCCGGCGGACCTGGCAAAGATCGTGACCCGGTCGGCCGGGATCCTCGAGGTCGAGATCGATGCCGCCGGCGCTCTGGCAATCGCCGAACGCTCCCGCGGTACCCCCCGGGTGGCGAACCGGCTGCTCAAGCGGGTTCGGGATTTCGCCGAGGTGAAGGGCAAGGGCGCGGTCGATGCGGGGATGGCGGCGACGGCTCTGGAGTTACTCGAGGTCGATCGGGTCGGACTCGACCGATCCGATCGCGCCCTGCTGGAACTGATCGCCACGCGATTCGGCGGTGGACCGGTCGGACTTTCCACGATCTCGGTTGCGATCGGGGAGGAGCGGGACACGATCGAGGACGTGCTCGAGCCGTATCTCCTCCAGCTCGGAATGATCAAGCGGACCCCGCGGGGCCGGGTGCTCACTCCGGCTGCATTCGAGCACCTCGGCCTGCCGGTGCCAAGCGGACATCAGCAGCTCTTCTGAACTGTCTCGTGGTCGATGTCGTAGACCCGGCTACTCGACTGCGCCAGGCGGATCGGTCACCGGCGCAGCCAGCTCACGGTTTCTCAGATGCATGAAGCGGGCGAAGAGCCCGGCGGTGATGAACATGAAGAGGCTGTAGACCGCGGCCGGGATCATCAGGGCATCGGCATTCAGCATTCCGGCCACGGCGATGGCGACCGTTGCATTGTGCACACCCAGTTCCAGCGCTACCGCGGTGGACTGCCGACCGCTCAGCCTGGCGACCCGTGACAGGGAGAAACTGACTGTCATCGCCAGCAGATTGAGGGCCAGCGCGGCCAACGCGACCTTCGCGAAATGTTCACGAATCAGGTCCAGTTCCGAGACGACCGCACCGATCACCACGAGGACGAACAGCACCAGCGAGACCGGGGAGAGGCGACTGCGAAGCGATTCCGCCCGGACACCAAGCCGGTGATGTACCCAGAGTCCGACCACCAGGGGCAGAACGGTGATCAGGAAGGTCCGGCCCGCGACCGACAGCATGTTGACCTGGTCGAGATCGCCGACGGTGCCGAAACGGTCCGTCGCCAGGCCGAGAAAGATCGGGATCGTGATCACCGCAACCACCGATGAGACTGCCGTCATCGTGATCGAGAGCGCGGTCTCGCCCCGGGCAAGGTGGGTGAACATGTTCGCGAGGGTCCCGCCTGGCGTAGCGCCGAGCAGCACCAGCCCAACCGCCATCGCCGGATCCAGGTTGAAGAGCTCGGCCAGGAGAAAGGCCAGCAACGGTGAGATCAGGAGCAGATTGAACAGGCCCACCCCGACCCCTCGGGGCATCAGGACTACCCGCTTGAAATCACTGGCGGTCAGGCCCAGGCCGAGCGTGAACATGATCACCGCCAACGCAACCGGCAGCACGACGGATGTCATCAAGATGGATTCCCCCTTTGAGTTGCCACAGCTCCCCCTCCGAGGGCGTGACGATACGCGAAGCACTTCGGGCGTGCCGCTCACGGGTCGGACGCCGACCGGGTCGCTTCACTAGATTTCCGGGGGAATGCCCTTCTTCATCTGCCCCAACTGCGGCAGCCGCGACTCGAGTGGCGATCGCAACGCCGGTTTCAGCGCCCGTCCGAAAGGCTGCTCCCGCTGCGGTTTCGGCTTCGTCTTCGAACTGCTCGACGACTACTACCCGGCACCCAATGCCGCCTTCTTCGTCTGTGACCAGCAGGCGAGAGTGATCGATGCGGGGCGGGGCAGCTTTGAGCTGACCGGCCTGACCGATGAGGACGTGATCGGTCGGCCGGTGAGGGATGTGCTCGGACTCAAATGGATCGATCCCGGTGACGGCGGGCCGGAGGCGGATACCGACGGTGACGGCGAGACCGATCCGATCGAGACCTCGCTGGAGTGGGGGGTGCGGTCGCTCGGAAAGCGGGTTGCGGTCCGATCGGAAGCCGAATCCTCAACCAGGGCGGTCGCCGATCTCTTTCCGGCCTACGACGACGACGGTGGCCTGATGATCGTCCTGACGCCGGAAGGGTAGACTTCCGCGCCAATGGGAGGTCGCCGCCGCAACATATTCGTGCTGCTCCTGGTCCTCGGACTGGTGTTTGCCTCGGCCGTGGTGGTCGTCAAGAAGCCGGCCCAGCTCGGTCTCGACCTCCAGGGCGGGATCGAACTCACCCTGCAGGGACGGCCGACCCCGCAGGTGAAGGAAGTCACCTCGGAGGCGATGGACCGTTCGATCGACATCATCCGGTCCGGCTGCGACCGCCTCGGAGTTTCCGAGATCGAGGTCTCCCGTCTCGGTGCCGATCAGATCTCGGTCGGCATCCCGGGTGCGACCTCGGTCGGAACCGCCACCGAGTGCGCGACCAAACCGGCCCGGCTCTACTTCTACGACTGGCAGAACAACCTGCTCGGCCCGGCCCGTGAGATCGCCACCGACAAGGGCACCTCCGACCCGCGGACGGCCCTGAAGGCACAGCGTCAGAAATGGATCGACGCCGGTCGTCGGCCGACCGAGGGCTTCAACCGCCAGATGATCTCCCAAGGCGCCGAACCGACCATGTGGGATGCGGTCGAGATCGCCTCGAAGCAGAAGCCGGACCCGGACTGCAAGAACTGCACCTCGCCCGATCGTTACTACCTGTTCGAGGAGAAGCCGCCTCACGACCTGATCTCCGGTCCTGCCGCCGCCAAGGAGGACCTCTACTTCGACGATCAGGGCAACCCGTTGCCCAAGGAAGGCATCATCAAGATGGTGCCGCAGGGGACTGTGGTGGTCTCCGAGCTGCCGACCGATCCGGCCACCGGCAAGGCGGTCGAGGATCAGTCCCAGGCCGGCTACTACGTACTGAGGGACAACCCGGCCCTGTCGGGATCGGACATCAAGGATCCGCAGCAGGAGCTGGATCAGTTCAACCAGCCGAACGTCACCTTCGGCTTCACCGGGAAGGGACGCAAGGCCTTCCAGGACATCACCCGGACGATCGCCCAGGAGGGCCAGGCCCGGGCGATCGGCGCGGTCGACAGCGAACAGGCCTCGGCCCTGTCCGGCAACTTCGCGATCGTCCTCGACAATCAGGTCGTCTCCAAGCCGATCATCAACTTCGTCGAGAACCCGGACGGGATCGACGGCCGGACCGGCGCTCAGATCTCCGGAGGCTTTGACGTCAAGGAGGCGCAGAGCCTGGCCGAGTATCTCCAGCGAGGTGCCCTCCCGATCGACCTCAAGCTGACCAGCCAGAGCCAGGTTTCGGCGACCCTCGGCCAAGAGGCCCTCGATCAGGGTGTGAAGGCCCTGGTGATCGGCTTGATCCTGGTGATGATCTTCCTGATCGTCTTCTACCGCTTCCTCGGTGTGGTGGCCTCGCTGGCCCTGATCTCCTACGCCCTGATCTTCCTCGCCCTGATCAAGCTGATCCCGATCACGCTCACCCTGCCCGGAATCGCGGGTCTGGTGTTAACCATCGGGGTCGCGGCGGACTCCAACATCGTGATTTTCGAGCGCGTGAAGGAAGAGCTGCGGGCCGGAAAGTCGCTTCCTTCCGCGATCACCCTCGGCTACCGGCACGGAATCAGCACGATCATTGACGCCAACGTCGTCACCCTGATGACCGCCTTCATCCTGTTCGTTCTGGCGACCTCGGGGATCAAGGGCTTCGCCTTCACCCTCGGCATCGGCACCCTCGTCTCGCTGCTGACCGCGGTCGTGTTCACCCAGTCGCTGCTCGGCACGATGAGCAACACCTCCTTCCTTCGTTCCGGACGCGGTTTCAGCGGGATCGAAGGCAAGCAGCGCTGGCATTTCAACTTCATGGGCCGGGCGAAATACATGTTCGCCGCTTCCGGGATCATTCTTCTGATCGGTGCCGGGGCGCTGACCACGAAAGGACTCAACTTCGGGATCGATTTCGAGTCCGGGACCAGGATCGAGGTCAGTCTCAAGCAGGACGGGGTCACCTCCGACCAGCTCCGTGCCGCGGTGGCCGGAATCGGTCTCGGCGATGCCTCGATCCAGGCGGTTGACAACCAGACGCTCGGGAGCAACGCCTTCCAGATCCAGAGCGAAACCCTGGATCCATCCGAGATCGCCAAGGTCGAGGACACCCTGAGAGACGAGTTCGGCGTGACCCGGGATGGCTTCAACAGCACCTCGGTCGGACCGACCTTCGGTGCCTCGGTGGCCAAGAGCGCCGGTCTGGCGATCATGTTCTCGCTGCTCCTGATCGCCGGATACGTGGCGATCCGGTTCGGCGGCAAGTTCACCGTCCCGGTGCTGATCGCGATCCTGCACGACTTCCTGATCGGACTCGGGATCTACTCTCTGCTCGGGTTCGAAGTCTCGAGCGCGACGGTCGCCGCCTTCCTGACCGTCCTCGGCTACTCCCAGTACGACACGATCATCGTTTTCGACCGAATCCGCGAGAACGCGCCCAAGATGCCGCGGGCGACCTATGCCCAGATCGTGAACAAGTCGATGAGCGAAGTGATCACCCGGTCCCTGGTCACCAGCCTCTCGACCATGATCGGGGTCATCGCCCTGCTGGTCTTCGGCGGTGAGACGCTGCGGGCGTTCGCGATCGCGATCCTGGTCGGGATTATCTCCGGGACCTACTCCTCGCTCTTCATCGCCTCCCCGGTGCTTTCGCTCTGGAAGGAACGTGAACCCGCCTTCCAGCGGCGGCATCGCCAGCAGCTGGAAACCCAGGGCTACGTTCCCGCATTTGCCTCGGATCTCGAGGTCGCCAAACACGATGACAACGGCACCGACCCCGAGCGGGCCCGGACCGAACCGACCGGAGGGAGCGTCGCCTGATGTCGATCGTAGTCTGGTTCACCGTCGCCCTCGCCCTCTGGCACTTCACGATCTTCATCCCGGACCGTTTCTGGCAGGGGATTATCGGAGCCTTCCTCGGCTGCGTGATCGGCGGGCTGATCTCGGGTGCCGTGATCGAACTCGCTCTCGGCCGAAGCCTCTCCGACACCGATCTGCTGACCCTGGTGACCGCGATCCCGGGCACGATCCTCGGCGCATGGTTCGTCTACTGGCTCGGGTCCCGTCACGGTGAGGACGCGGTCGAGCATTAGAGGCGGCATCGGCTTCGAGGCCGATCCCTACTCGGTCCAGGCGGCTGGTGCTCTCGCTGCTGAACTGGGCCTCTCCTTCCCGACCGCCGCCATTCTGGCCCGCCGCGGCCATGCTGAAACGGCGGACGCCCGTCGGTTCCTGGCTGCCGATGAGGCCCATGACCCGGGCCGGTTCGATGGCATCGAGCTGGTCGGCAGCCCGGTGCTCGCCGCGATCCGGGAACGCCGTCAGATCACGATCTACGGCGACTTCGACGCCGACGGGGTCTGTGCGACCGCGATCCTCGTGGGGGTCGTTCGCGAACTCGGAGGGATCTGTGACTGGTTCATCCCGGACCGGATCGACGACGGATACGGCCTCAATCCGAACGCGATCCGGGAGCTTGCTCGCCGGGGGTCCGAACTTCTGATCACCGTTGACTGCGGGGTCACCGCGGTGGACGAGGTCGCTCTCGCCCGGGAACTCGGCCTGGAGATCCTGGTCACCGACCACCACCAGGCCGAGACGGGGCAGCTTCCCGACTGTCCGATCCTTCACCCGGAGCTCTCCGGCTATCCCTTCCCCTCGCTCTGCGGGGCCGCGGTGGCGGCAAAGCTCGGATCCTGGCTGCGAAGCGAGGCGGGCGAGGGCGCCGCCGGGGACGAAAAGGACCTTGACCTGGTTGCGCTGGCGACGGTCGCCGACGTGATGCCTCTGATTGGGGAGAACCGGCGTCTGGTCCGTGAGGGAATCGAGGTGGCGCGAAGGGCACGGCGACCGGGGATGGCGGCCCTGCTCGAGGAGTGCCGGGTGGCCGCCGGGCAACTCGTCGCCGAAGACTTCGGATTCCGGCTCGGCCCCAGGATCAACGCGGCCGGGCGCATGTACCGGGCCGACGCCGGAGTGGAGCTTTTCCTCTCCGAGTCACCGGAGCGGGCGAGTGAGATCGCCCGGGAGCTGAGCTCAGCCAACGCCGAACGGCGAAGGGTTGAGCGCGAGGTGCTGGCCGCTGCGGAAGAGAAACTGGACGGTCTGGACGAATCGGACGCCGCGATCGTGGTTGCTTCAGAGGGGTGGCATCCCGGCGTGGTCGGGATCGTCGCGTCGCGCCTGGTCCGAAAGTACGGCCGTCCGTCGGTCGTGATCTCACTCGACGGTGAACGGGGCCGGGGGTCGGCCCGCAGCGTCCCGGATCTCGATCTTCACGCCTGTCTGGGGGAGGTTTCGGATCAGCTCCTGGGATTTGGAGGACACGCCGCAGCGGCCGGCCTGCAGATCGAGACCGCCCGGATCGAGACCTTCCGGCAGGCGCTCGGTGCGACAGTGCAGGCCCGGATCGGGACCGGCACCGCAGCGGTCCGCCCGCGATTCGATGTGGTCGCTGGTGGCGAAGAACTCGGGCTCGATCTGGCCGAGGAGCTCACGAAGCTTGGCCCTTTCGGAAACGGAAATCCGTCCGTCTCGATTCTGATCCCGGGAGCACTGGTGGTCGATGAACGCGAGATGGGGGAGGGCAGGCACTGCCGGTTCACCGTGGTCTCCGGGGCGAACCGGGCTGCCGGGGTGAGCTTCGGGCGGGGTTCGCTCGGGGTGGGAGAAGGGGAACGGGTTGACCTGCTGGCCGAGCTGGGCCTGAACCACTGGAACGGGGCGGTCCAACCACGGCTCGTGGTGCGGGAGGTGGCGGCGCTCCCGGAGGCCGAGCCGCTGCCTGGCTGTGAGGAGCAGGAGTGGTGGACCCGCTTCGAGGCGGCGCTGGCCGTAACCGGTGCCGATGACGTCCCGGATCCCCCCACGGAAGGCACTGGCCGTGAGCCGGAGGCGGAGAGTCGAACCAGGATCGAGTGGTCCGGGCTGCCGGGCGTTCGAATCGGCGAGCTGATCGGGTCGGGCGCCCGGGTGGCCATTCTGACCGCGGATGCCGGCCGGAGGTGGAAGGCCCTCGGCGGCCGGGGCGGGCTGGGTCGGTTCAGGCCGGAGGCCGAGATTGCCGGTCTGTGGGAGGGGAGTCCGGCGGCAGCCTTCGAGCCGGCACTTGGCCGGGCGACGGTGCTGGTCAGCGACTACGTGACGACCGCCAGAGCCGGTCTGCCGGACCGTTTCGACGAGGTCGTCCTGTTGGACCCGCCGCCCGGACCGGCCGAGTTGGCCGAAGCCGCCCGAGGGTCCGGACGGCTCCACCTGGTCGCCGGAGCCGACGAGCACGAGTTTGCGCTCGCGGCAGCATCGCATCGGGGTGATCCGACCGCGGATCTTCGCGATCTCTATCGGGAACTCCGGTCCCGCGGGGCGGTTGACGATGGGGCCGGACTCTCCGCCGGGGATCTCCGGGAGGTTCTCGGCGGGACCGGGGAGAACCGGCGATCCCCGGAGCGGGCGGCGCTGCTGGTTCGGGTGTTGGAGGAGAGCGATCTGCTGCGAGGATCAGGCCACGGTGTCGATCGGGTGCTCGGGGTCGTATCCTCGGTGAAGGTGGAGTTGTCCACATCGACCGTTTTCGGTCGGCACCTCGACCGGCACAAGGAGCAGATCGAATTTCTCAGACAGTCACAGAAGATGATCTGACCGGGGAACTGACCGCCCGGGAGCGGACCCTGCTCGACGACCTGTTGGCGGTGATCGACAGCTTCGAGTCCGACCGGGCAGGAGAGAGTCCGGCCGGGATCTCCCCGATCGATCGGGATCGGGTTGTAACGGCCTTCCTGTTCGCCTGTCACCATCACGCCGACCAGAAGCGCCAGTCCGGCGACCAGTTCATCGCCCATCCGGTGGGAGTCACCCGGATCTGCGTCGGAATGGGACTCGACACGGACACGCTGTGTGCGGCCCTGCTTCACGACACGGTGGAGGACACCTCGGCCAGTCTGGAGGAGATCGAGGCCGAGTTTGGCTCCGATGTCGCACTGCTGGTCGACGGCGTCACCAAACTCACCGGCATCACCTTCGAGAGCCGGGATGAACACCAGGCCGAGAACTACCGCAAGATGATGGTGGCGATGGCTCGCGACGTGCGGGTGATCCTGATCAAGCTCGCGGACCGCCTCCACAACATGCGGACCCTGAGTTCCCTGCCCAAGCAGAAGCAGATCGCCAAGTCACGCGAAACGCTTGAGATCTACGCGCCGCTGGCGCACCGGCTGGGGATTCACAAGATCAAGTGGGAGCTCGAAGATCTGGCGTTCGCGACCCTTCATCCGCGCAAGTACGCCGAGATCAAGCAGCTGGTCGCCCAGCAGCGAACCGAGCGCGAGGCCTTCGTGGCCGAAGCCGGCGGCTTTCTCACCGAGGAACTCGACAAGGTCGGGATCGAGGCGGAGATCTCCGGTCGGGCGAAGCACTTCTACTCGATCTACACCAAGATGACCAAGAAGAACCGCGAGTTCAACGAGATCTTCGATCTCACCGCGATGCGGGTCGTGGTCGGTTCAGTCAAGGACTGCTACGGCGCGATCGGGGTGATTCATTCCCTCTGGAAGCCGCTGCCGGGCCGGTTCAAGGACTACGTGGCGATGCCCAAGGCCAACATGTACCAGGCCCTGCACACAACCGTGGTCGGTCCCGAGGGCAAGCCACTCGAGATTCAGATTCGAACCGCCGAGATGCACCGTCTGGCGGAGTTCGGGATCGCTGCTCACGTGGCCTACAAGGAAGGTGGCAAGAGCGGTTCCCGGGAACGCATGACCTGGCTTCGGCAGCTGGTCGAGTCCGAGTCGGAACAGGGTCCGGCCGAGTTCCTCAAGTCGCTGAAGCAGGATCTGTTCGAAGACGAAGTGTTCGTCTTCACACCGAAGGGCGAGGTGATGAATCTCTCGGCCGGATCGACCCCGCTCGACTTCGCGTACACGATCCACACCGACGTCGGCCACCGCTGCGTCGGGGCAAAGGTAAACGGCAGCATCGTGCCGCTTCACTACCAGCTCAGGTCCGGGGACATCGTCGAGGTCCTGACGGCCAATCAGGAGCGGGGGCCGTCCCGGGACTGGCTGAAGCTGGTGCGAACGAGCCGGGCCCGGAACAAGATTCGCGCCTGGTTCCGGGAGGAGAGCCGGGAGGATGCCGAAAAGGACGGGCGTGAAGCCCTCTCCGAAGCCCTGAAGAAACGGGATCTGCCACCCCAGAAGTTCGCCGGGTCCCCGATGCTGGCCGACGTGATGCGGGAGATGGGGTTCCGCAAGGCGGAAGAGTTCTACGTGGCGATCGGCCAGGGCAAGATTCCGGCCAAGACCGCCGCCAACAAGCTGATCCAGCGGCTTCGGGCCGGCGAGATCATGGAGCCGGAACCGGTGAAGGCGGGTGGACTCCACAAGCAGGCGAGACCGATCCGGGAAGCGTCCGAGTTCGGGATCGCCGTCGAAGGAGTCGACAACGTGGCCCTGCGCCTCGCAAAGTGCTGTCGACCGGTGCCCGGGGACGAGATCGTCGGCTACGTGTCACTCGGCCGGGGCATCACCATCCACCAGGCTTCCTGTCGCAACGTTTCCAGCCTGAAACGGAACCCCGACCGGATGGTCGAGGTCTCCTGGGAGGGAGAGAACGAAGCGACGTTCCGGGTCGAGATCCAGATCGACGCCTACGACCGCACTCGCCTGCTGGAGGAGATCTCCCGCACCTTCGCCGAGGTCGGGGTGAACATCATCAATGCCACCTGCACGACCAGCCCGCCGATGGTCTGCAACCGTTTCGTGATCGAGGTCGGGGACACCGGACAGCTGAAGCAGTGCATCAACCGGATGCGCCACGTCGAGTCGGTCTTCGACGTGTACCGGGTAACCCCAACCGGCAGTTAACCCCCCCAACCAGAGCCATCGACGGGAGCTTTCTCGGCCTATCTGGCTGAAAACCCTCCCCTCGATTGCTGGATCCGGGTACTTCAGGCGAGGTGCCTGGAGACTGACTCCACCTTGTCGTCCAGGGTCTGATCCCGGTCGGTTCTCTGGTCGACCTTGAGCAGGGTGTAGGCGCGGGGGACGTCTTGCTCCAGGGGAATTCGATGGAGCCTTGCGGCGAGCGCGAAGATGTCTTCGGGCTCGCCCTCAAGTGATGTACCCATCGCATGCATCTCGTACCGGACCCGATCCTGGGCGGCGAGTGCCGTGGCGATCCTGGCGATCAGGTCACCGACCGACGCCCCTTCACGGCCGATCGGAAGCACTGTGATTTCGGCGGTTGCGGACATAGGTCCGATGGTAGTCGGTCGGTGACCTCGGCCCGGGTGGCTCAGGCGACGATCGTGAGCGCGTCTGGTGCGGCCTCGACCACGATCTCCTCGAAGGTCCCGATGTAGTCGCCGTCGACCTGCACCGGGAAGGGACGGACCGAGCCGTCCTGATCCCTCGACCGGGAACGAATGTCGGCCCGGAGGAACCGTTCGAAGGTCTCGACCTGACGGTGGGTGGAGGCCGAAACACGACTGGACAGCAGCCGAGGCACCAGACCGAGAACATCGTGGGGACCGCCCCGTTTGAGCAGGACCATGCCCAGCGTTCCGTCATCGATCGAGACGTTCTCGCAGACGTGGATCGAACGGCTGCCGAAGTACGTGAACGGATCCGAGTTCTGGCAGAGGGCGGTCACTCCCTCGTGCGTGGCACCGCCCACCTCGACCTCCAGCCGGACCGGATCGCGGCTGTATCGCCTCAGGTACCCGGAAACGGCGGACCAGGTGTAGAACCAGGGTCCGGCGCTGGCCTTCAGCTTCGGGTTGGCATCCACACGTTCGACCACGGTGGCATCGATCCCGGCACCGCAGGCGAAGACAAAGTAACGCTCGTTCACGCGCCCGAGGTCGATCTTCCGGGGTTTGAAATCGTCTGCCATCGCCAGCAGGTGCTCGGTCGCATCGATCACGTCATTGGGGATACCGAGAGTACGGCAGGCCACGTTGGTATTGCCTCCGGGCAGGAAGGTGACCGGAATGTCCGTTCCGGCGAGACCGTTGGCGACCTCGTTGATCGTCCCGTCGCCGCCGAAAGCGACCACGACATCGTAGTTGCCGTCGATCGCATCCCGGCCGATCTCGGTGGCGTGATCCTGCTTCTCGGTGGCTTCGACCTCCACCTCAAACCGGCCCTGCAGTGCGTAGATGACCAGATTCCGGAGCCGGTCGGACACCGTGGTCGCGTAGGGGTTGACGATGATCAACATGCGACGTTTTCGGCCGGCGGAGTTCATGCCTTCCTCCTGAACCCGGTTGTTCGATCCGAATCGACCCGTTCTGCCTCGCCTCGCTCGATCAGGATGTCGAGATGTCCGATCACCTCGGACAGGGTGAGGTAGGCCTGGGTCATCGCAACGTTTCCCCAGATCGACTCGGCGATCGAGTGAGCCGTGCGAGGCTGGTCCCGGAGCAGGCCCAGGATCTTCCGACTGCGTCGCTCCTGCGCTTCGAGCCGCTTGTCGATCAGGGTCACGTGATCGAGGATCGGCACTCCGTGGCCGGAGAGCATCAGCTCGATCGGCATCTCGCGGGTCAGACGCAGGGATCGCTCGTAATCGATCAGGGAACGGGTGCGGCCGCGGCTGCCGTCCAGCGGCTTCGCGATCAACGGATTGGAGGAGATATGCGAAAGCAGGTGGTCACCAGCGAGAGCGACTCCCCGACCGGAATCCCAGAAGACGGTGTCGGAAGGACTGTGGCCGGGGCGGTGAAGCACCTCGTACTCCCGGGAACCCATCCGCACCGAACTCCCGACCGCCAGGGGGCGGGTGACGGTCACCGGTCCGCCCCAGTCATGGAAACTGGCGGTCATCTGTTTGAGGCCTTCCGCCACCTCTTCCGGAACCCCGTGACCGACCATCAGTCCGACCGCCAGCCGATCTTCTTCTTCGGTGCCGTAGCCGAACTCGGCCAGCCGCCGGACCGCGAGATCGAGCGCCGCCACCTCGGCCCCCGATGCGTCGGCAACCCCGGAAATCTGACCGATGTGGTCGATGTGCTGGTGAGTGGCGACGATCAGATCGAGATCCGCGATCCGGTAGCCGGCCTGGATGATTCCCGCTTCGAGCGCCGCCCAGGATCGCTCGGAACGAGGACCGGCGTCAACCAGGGTGAGGGGGTCACCCTCAAGCAGGTAGCAGTTGACCCGACCGACCGCGAACGGGGTGGGGACCGGGATGGTGTGAATGCCCTGCCCGCGGGCCGCCTCCAGTGCGTCCCGTTCCTCGGCGATCGGCTCGGGGGAGTTCAAGCCCGGATCACCGCCAGAATCCGGTCACGTTTCTCCTCCATGTCCCGCTCCGAGACGAGCGACTCGAGATTGAGCCGGAGCAGGGGTTCGGTGTTCGAGGGACGGACGTTGAAATGCCAGTCGTCGTAGTCGATCGAGACTCCGTCGAGATGGGTGATCGTCGCATCCGGATGCATCGCCTCGATCTCGGCCATCTTTGCGTCCTGGTCGGCGACCTCGGAATTGATCTCGCCGGAAATGAAGTATCGGGAGCGGAACTCGGCCATGAGGTCGGCGAGCGGACGACCGGAACTCGAAATCAGTTCGAGCAGGGCCAGGGCGGGCAGGGTCCCGGAATCGGCGCAGTAGAAGTCGCGGAAGTAGTAATGCCCGGACACTTCGCCACCGAAAACCGCGGCTTCCTCCCGCATCCGTTTCTTGAAGAAGGCGTGGCCGACGCGCGAGAGCGCGCTGCGACCACCGGCCGAAGCGACCAGGTCCGGAACCGCCCGGCTGGAGCGGGGGTCGTAGAGAATCGTGCCGCCTGGTTCCCTCTGGAGCGCGGACCGGGCGAGCAGGGCGCAGATGAAGTCACCGTCGCAGAATCGTCCGTTCCCGTCGATGAAGAAGCAGCGGTCGGCATCCCCGTCCCAGGCGATTCCGAGGTCGGCCCGTTCGGAACGCACGGTCTCCATGATGAGCTGCCTGTTCTCCTCAAGCAGCGGGTTCGGTTCGTGGTCAGGGAAGTGGCCGTCGGGTTCGAAATAGAGCTCGACCAGATCGAGTCCGAGCCTGCGCAGGATCGGTCCCACCATTGGCCCGGCCATGCCATTGCCGCCATCGACCACTACCCGCAGTGGCCGAATGCGGGAGGGATCGATCGACCGGAGCGCGGTTTCGTGGTACTCCGCCCAGAGGTCGATCCCGGTCACCGAACCACCACCGGGTTCCGGGCCGAGATCACCCTCGACCAGATCCCGGATCTCGCCGATCCCGGCATCGCCCGACAGGGCAAGAGCGCCCTCCCGGACCAGTTTTACTCCGGTGTACTCCTTCGGGTTGTGGGACGCGGTGCACATCGCGCCTCCGTCGAGTGCGCGGCTGCCGACCAGGTGATAGAGCATCTCGGTTGCGACCTGGCCCGCATCGATGACTTCCGCCCCTTCGGCCACCATGCCGTCCCGGTAGGCGGCCGCCATCGCCGGCGCGGTCAGCCGCATGTCCCGGCCGAGACCGACCCGTAGATCACCTGCCGCCTTGCCGCGCAGTCCGGCCAGAACCCGGACGAAGGCACGACCGATGGCGTGAGCGGTCTGCTCGTCCATCTGATCGCCGTGGAGTCCGCGAATGTCGTATGCCTTGAAAATCGAGATGTCTCTGCGCTCCTGATCTGTGGCTCTCACGCCCGGTCTTCCCCGAAGGCGGTTCGGAGAACTCGAAAACTGTCCTCAAGCGACTGCGGCATGACCCGGTGATCAGCGATCACCGGCATGAAGTTGGTGTCTCCGCCCCAACGGGGAACGACGTGCATGTGGATGTGGTGCTCAACCCCGGCGCCGGCCGCCCGGCCCTGGTTGAAGCCGACGTTGAACCCCTGCGGGCTGTAGACCTCCTCCAGCCGGTTCATTGCCATCCGGGCGAGAGTCAGCATCTCGGTGGTCGTCTGCTCGGGGATCTCCTGGATTCGTCCGATGTGCGAATACGGGGCCACCATCAGATGGCCGTTGGTGTACGGATAGAGATTCAGGATCACGAAGGAGTGTTTCGCCCGGTGGACGATCAGGGCGGTCTCGTCGTCACCCAGCGCCGGCTTGGCGCAGAACACGCACTGATCCTCGTTGTCCTTGTCGGCGTCCTTGACGTACTTCAGCCTCCAGGGTGCCCAGATCCGGTTCGCGCTCATTCGAAGCAGAGCCTACCCGGGCGCAGGCCCGGGCGGCAGTCGCGGGTCTCGCCGGCGACACCCCGCCCGGCACGCCCCGGTGGAGACTTCAGAGCCAACGTCGCTTGCGGAAGAAAAGGACCATCCCCAGCAGCACGATCAGCATGATCCCGACCACCGCCAGGAAGCTGACGTCGTTGTCGGTGGCCGGATCACCGCCTCCCGGCAGCCCGACGTTCATGCCGAAGATCGAGGCGATCAGGGTGAGCGGGAGCACGATCACGCTGATCCCGGTCAGTACCCGAAGGACGTCGTTCACCCGATGGCTGATGATCGACTCATTGGTCTCCTCGAGCGCGACGATCACCTCCTTGTAGTTCTCGAGCAGATCCCAGATCCGCTCGTGCGCGTCGACGATGTCGTCGAAGTAGATCTCGAGGTCGAGGTCGGAGGCCAGGTACCTGGTCTTGACCTTCTCCAGGTCCTGGAGTACCGGGCGCTGGGGGCGGATCACCTTGCGGAAGTTGATTATCTCCTGTTTGGCGTTCGAGATGTCCCGGACCAGGTCCTCGGAAGGGCTCTCGAAGATCTCTTCCTCGAGAGCATTCAGCTTGTTGTCGATCTTCCTCAGCATCGGGAAGCAGTAGTCGAACGAGTCGTCGACCAGCCGATACATCAGGTAGCCGGAACCTCGCGCGAACAGCTTCTCGCGGAGGATGTCGTCAGTCCTGCAGCGTTCGAACAGGTACTCGATCGGGGGCAGCGGCTGATTCGGCAGGGTGATCACGAAGTCGGGCCCGACGAAGATGTCCACCTCGCCGGCAACCAGCCTCCCGACCCGGCGGTCGAACACCGGCACGTGGATGACCAGGAAGAGGTAGTCCGGGTACTCGTCGATCTTGGGTCGCTGATTCTTGGAGAGGACGTCATCCAGATCGAGCGCATGGAAATCGAAATGCTCCTCGAGCCAGGCCCGTTCGGACTGGCCCGGACCCTCGATGTTGATCCAGCGCAGGCCTCTGGCCGCGAGTTCCTCGACCCGGGGAGCAGCGGGCTCCGGTGAGGCCGGGGCCGGAGGGGCTAGCGGGGCCTCACGAGTACGACGGATACGAGGGAGGTTCGGCATCGGGGCCTCCCGGGATTTCGGCGCGTTTCGCAGGCATGACCCAAGGTTATGCCAACCGGCAGACCGGGGGCCGGAACGCCCCTCTGTGGTCTTGAGCCTTCATCCGCCACCGGACGGTGCTAGGGTTTCGGGAAGACATAAGCACCACATCCAGAGGGGTGGAGGGACTTGGCCCTACGAAACCCCGGCAACCATCCAGGCGAAAGCCCGGACCTGGTGCCAAATCCAGCGGCAGAGATGCCGGGAGATGTGGGGAGGAGCATCCGATCGGACCTTCGCCCCACAGGTGAAGGTTTTTTGTTACCGCCAGTGGCGGAGAAAGGTCGATCGGATGTCAGTCAACAATCTCAGATGCAAGGAGTGTTCAGCCGAGTTTGAGCTGGATGCCCACTACTACTGCGACCGCTGTTTCGGTCCACTCGAAGTTCGCTACGACTTCAGTGGGCTCGACCCGGAAAGTGCCCGCCGCAGAATCCAGGCCGGGCCGGACTCGATCTGGCGTTACTCGGACTTCCTACCGTTCGGGCAGCCGGTACGGGATGCGCTCCAGCCTGGACTCAGCCCGCTGGTCAGGGCGGACCGGCTGGCAGAACGGCTTGGAACCGGGGCCGAGATCTTCATCAAGAACGAGGCGGCGAACCCGACCCACTCCTTCAAGGACCGGGTGGTGGCCGTGGCCCTGGCGAAGGCGCAGGAGCTCGGCTACACGACCGTCGCCTGCGCCTCGACCGGGAACCTGGCCAACGCGGTGGCGGCCCACGCGGCGGCGGCAGGCCTCGAGTCGTACGTTTTCGTCCCCTCCAACCTGGAGGAACAGAAGCTGCTCGCAACCGACATCTACGGCACCCACCTGGTCGGAGTGAAGGGCAACTATGACGACGTGAATCGGCTCTGCACCCAGCTTGCGGACGAGAAGCCGTGGGCCTTCGTCAACGTGAACCTGAGGCCGTACTACTCCGAGGGTTCCAAGACCCTTGCCTTCGAGGCAGTCGAGCAGCTCGGCTGGAATCTGCCGGACCGGGTGGTCGCGCCGGTGGCCTCCGGCTCGCTGTTCACCAAGATCGCCAGAGGCTTCGAGGAGTGGATCGAGGTCGGGTTGGTCGACGGAGCGCTGCCGGCGTTCCACGGCGCCCAGGCTGCGGGCTGCTCCCCGGTCGCCACCGCCTTCGCCGAGGGGTCACGCGTCTGCCGGCCGCAGAAGCCGGACACGATCGCCAAGAGCCTCGCGATCGGTGACCCCGCAGACGGCCCCTACGCGGTGGCCCGGGCAACCGAGACCGGAGGTTCGATCGATGCGGTCGATGACGAGGAGATCCGGGCCGGGATCCGCCTGCTGGCTGAAACCACGGGGATTTTCACCGAGACTGCCGGCGGAGTGACCGTCGGGGTCCTGCGGAAACTGGCCGAGCGGGGCGAACTCCGGGACGGCGAGAAGGTCGTGGTCTACATCACCGGCGAGGGGTTGAAGACCCTCGACGCCAATCGCGATAGTTTTTCCCTGACCGAGATCGCTCCCGATCCGGCAGGCTTCGAGGCCGCCTTCGGCCAGGAGGTTCACGTCTGATGAGTGTCAAGATCAAGATTCCGGCCCAGCTGCGTGTCGCCACGGGTGGTGAATCCGAGTTGGCGGTAGAGGGATCCACGGTAGGGGAGGTCCTCGATGCGGCCTTCGCTGCCCACCCGGATCTGCGGGACCGGATCAGCGAGGATGGCGAGCTGAGGCGGTTCGTGAACGTATATGTGGCCGGCGAGGACATCCGTTTCGGGGACGGCCTCGGTACCGGAGTGAGCTCCGGAGCCGAGGTGACCATTCTCCCCGCGGTGGCCGGCGGCTGAAACCCCCGGTCCTGATCCTCAGCGGGGGGCGTGGAACCCGGCTTCGCGAGCGGACCGAGAGTCTGCCGAAGCCGCTGCTCGAGGTTGGCGGCAAGCCGCTGCTCTGGCATGTGATCTCGATCTACGCGGCCCAGGGATTCACCCGGTTCCATCCGTTGACCGGCTACCTCGGCGACCTCGTGGACGAGTTCGTCGCGGCGACCGACTGGACCGACGGGATCACCGTCGAGTGTCTGGCCACCGGGGTCGACACCCCGACCGGAGGCCGGATCAGGGCCGGGGCCCACCTCGCCGGAGAGGGCACGTTCTGTGTGACCTACGCCGACGGGGTGGCCGATCTCGATCTCGACGCACTGCTGGCCTTTCATGCATCGGGCCGGCGGACCGCCACGATGACCGTGGTGCGTCCCGACCTGCCCTGGGGTGTGGTCGGCGTGGACTCAGAGGGTGATGTCACCGGCTTCCAGGAAAAACCACGGATGCAGCAGTGGATAAACGGCGGGTTCTTCTGTTTCGAGCAGGAAATATTCACCCGGCTTGGACCGCGGTCGGTGCTTGAACGAGAGCCCCTGGAGGGTCTGGCCGGGGAAGGTGAGCTGGGGGCGTTTCGACACGATGGATTCTGGGACTGTGTCGATACCTACAAGGACCTGATCGCGCTCAACGATCACTGGGATGCCGGTCGCGCCCCCTGGATCGGGCCACCGATCCTGACCGGGGAGAGCTGATGGGGAGATCGCTGGTCACCGGAGGCCAGGGCTTCATCGGCGGACACCTCGCCCGGAAGCTGCTTGAGCGCGGAGACGAAGTGATCGTTCTCGACCTGCCCGGGGCACCCGGGCGGGCCCTCGACCTCCACGGAATTGCCGAGGAGGTGATTCTGGTCGAGGGCGACATCTCCGACCGGCGAGCAGTCGATCGGGCTGTCGACGGGGTCGAATCGGTGTTTCACCTTGCCGCCCAGACCCTGGTCGGGCCGGCCGCTGAAGACCCCGTCGGGACCTTCCGGACCAACGTCGAGGGAACCTGGATCCTGCTGGAAGCCGCACGCAACAGGGAGGTATCTGCGGTCGTCGTCGCCTCCTCGGACAAAGCCTACGGCCCCTCGGAGAATCTGCCGTACCGGGAGGGGCAGGAACTGCGGCCCGCCGCCCCGTACGAGGGCTCCAAGTCGGCGGCAGACGTGATCGCACGCAGCTACTGGAAGGCCTTCGGTCTCCCGGTCGGGGTCACCCGGCTGGCCAACGTCTACGGAGGCGGCGACCTCAACTTTTCACGCCTGCTGCCGGAAGCGATCACCGCATTCCTGGCCGGAAAGCCACCCCGGATCCGTTCGGACGGTTCACCCGAACGCGACTTCCTGCACGTCTCCGACGCGGTGCAGGCATACCTCGCGATCGAGGAGGCGGTCCGGAGCGGACCGGGTCGGGGGGAGGCCCTGAACGCCGGCACCGGGACCCCGAATTCGGTTCGGGAAGTGATCAAACTCGCCGCCGGCGCAGTCGCGGAATCCAACCCGGGCGGGGGTTCGATGCCGGAACCCGTCTTCGAACGGGAAGGCGTCCTGCCGGGAGAGATCGATCGACAGTACGTCGATGCCTCCCGACTCCGGCAGTTGACCGGTTGGACCCCGGCGACGGGACTTATCGAGGGAATCACGGAAGCCGTCGGCTGGTATCGGGATCGACCGGACGCACGCCCGGGAACGCCGGGCCGGATCGAGGCCGACCCGGCCAGACGTTAGGCTGCGGACGATGTGTGGCCGGTACACCCTCACCTCGTCGGACCAGCGTCGTCTCGGGTCCCGGTTCCAGATGTCGTTGGACCAGATCGGTGACCGGGGGCAGAATCGCTACAACGTAGCCCCCACCCAGGAGGTACTCACCGTCAACTCGGATCCGGCGACCGGAGAGCGGCAGGCGATCCTCGCCCGCTGGGGGCTGGTGCCGGTCTGGGCGAAGGACCTAAACGCGGGCTACCGGATGATCAACGCCCGGTCAGAAGGCCTGTTGAAGAGCCGGGCGTACGGGCCCCTCGTCAAGAAGCGGCAGCACCGCTGCCTGATCATTGCGGACGGGTTCTACGAGTGGATGAAGGCCGAGAAACCGAAGCAACCACGCCAGCCGGTCCGGTTCACGGTCGACCACGGCGAACCCTTCGCATTCGCCGGACTGACGGCCACACGCGACTGGGAAGGGTCGCCCCTCACCTCTTGCACGATCGTGACCACCTCGGCGAACAAGGTGGTTGAACCGGTCCATGACCGGATGCCGGCAGTTCTGACTGATCCGGAGGCGGAGGCCGCGTGGCTTGAGGGCGAACTCACTCCGGAAGAGGCAGTATCGCTCTGTGTGCCGCTCGATCCCGGGCGGATGAGCGCGTCCCCGGCAAACCCGGCGCTGAACAAGGTGGGCGGGACCAGGGAAGGCCCGGACCTGCTTCGCCCTCCGACTTCCTGAACCGCCGTCACTCGACGTCGGTCGGCTCCGGTCCGGTCGCCAGGCTGTCCGGAATCGGCCACCCGACGAGTTTCACCGGCACGCGAACCCGGGCCCGGTCACCCGGCCCCGACTTCGGCTCCGTTCTGGCCCGGCAGGCGATCTCTCCGGCCGGCCGCTCGTAGGTCTTGAAAATCACGGCGTAATGGAGCGTTGCCGTCCCGACCCCGGTTCCCTTCGGCAGCGACCAGACCCAGTTCTGGGAGCGCTCGTGATAGCTGGACCACTCGACCGAGGTCGGAACCCCCGAGTCGGTGTAGCGTCGAAAGTAGTCCCGGATCGGCATCCCGACCTGATCGAACTTGCGCGTCTTGAACTTGGCGACGGCAAGATCGGGAACCTCCTGCTCCTTGAGTTCTTCACTCGGACGCGGCCAGGCGGCACGCAGCTTCGTCGTGCGGGCGATCATGGTCTCACCGCCGTTCGATGAGCTCACGTCGCAGCGGACCGTGGTCGGCACCGTTCCACCCGAATCCACGCTGACCGCCGCGGCGACCTGGAAGATCAGGCCCCCATCGAGGTTGGGCGCAGTCGCCGAGAGCGTGGCGCTGGTGATCCCGAGGGAACCCTCGCTGCCCAGCTTCACCGGCTCCGGCGAATCGATCTGCTCGACCGCACCCCACTTGAGGCCGGTCGCCCGCCCGTCGGACCGGGAAAGGGCAAGAGCGGCCACCGAGAGCAGCAGACCCACCAGGACGATCGCCAGCACGGGCCGGGGGATCCGGTCCTCGGAACGGACCTTCTTCTGTGGTGTATCGCTCTCGTTCATCGATCGCCGGAAGCGGGTCCGGCCCGGGAAGGTTATCCGGAGCAGGCCCGACCCGACCGGCCGCCGCTCCGGTCAACGCCCGATCAATAGACTGCCGACGTCGGCGCCCGTAGCTCAGCTGGATAGAGCGCATGCCTCCGGAGCATGAGGTCGCAGGTTCGAATCCTGCCGGGCGCGTCCGGGGCGGGTACTGCCCCGGAACCACCAGAGCGGCGTCTGCTGCGTCACCGAACGGAAACGAACAGCTCACGTACCCACGTACTATCGCGGTCCGTTTCCGTTCGGTTCCTTGCATTCATCCGCTCTGGAGGTCCCGGTGCAGCACCCGCCTATTGAACCGTCCGCTGGGGAAATCATCGGAGGAGCGGCGTCTGCTGCGTCACCGTACGGAATCGAGCAGCTCACGTCGCGGGGGAGCCGCTTTCGGAATCCGGGGAATCCTCCGGGATCGGCAGTGCTGCGGGTTCGGGACCCGACCGGGCCCCGATCGGTAGCGCTGACCGATGGCTGGTGGTCCCGTCAGCCCCAGGGGATCAGATCCCGGACATTCTCCAGCCCGTCACTCAGTTGATCGATGCCCTCCGCGAAGACCACGCCCGGGAGGATCACCTCGGAGGGATGGTCCCTGGGAATGCTCAGCTTTGACCATGGTTTCGGTCCGGAGCGCGAACCGCGGTTCGCAGAGGCCGCGGGGCGGGTCCAGGTCGGCTGGGCGTTCGGAACCTCGTCGGCCCGGCTCGGGGCGGCCGGTCCGAGCCCTATGCCGAGCAGAAGGCCGGCGGTTGCGGTGATCAGTACGGCGACCCGGACATGGAAAGTGAGCCTCATGTTCATCCCTTCATTTGCTTCCTTGTTGCAAGCTAGCCCCGGAATCGTCGTTCGGTTACGGGGTTTTCCCGCAGCTCGGCCCGATCTCCCGTGGCCGGTGCCAATAGTCTGGCTGCCGTGGATCTCTCGGTCGCATTTCTCGGAACGGGCGGGCCGGCCCCGACCGCCCTGCGAAACACCGCCGCGGTGCTGATCACCCGTGGGGGAGAGCGTCTGCTTTTTGACTGCGGGGAGGGAACCCAGCGACAGCTGCGGCTCTCGACCGGCCTGGTTCAGCTCGACGGGGTCTTCCTCACCCACTTTCACCTCGACCACTGCCTCGGTCTGCCGGGGCTGCTCAAGACCTACGATCTGAACGAACGTGAGGAACCGCTCTGGCTGGTCGGACCGACCGGCCTCGGACAGCTGATCAGGGATCTGCGGCCACTGATCGGGAGGCTCGGGTATCCACTCGAGATCGAAGAGCTCAATGCGGGCGATGTGCTGCCGGGAGACGGATACGAGATCGAGACCTTCGCGGTCGAGCATCGCACCCGGGCGCTCGGCTACGCACTGCTTGAAGACGACCGGCCCGGCCGCTTTGATCCCGAGGTGGCGGCTCGTCTCGGAGTTCAGCCAGGCCCGGACTTCGGTCGCCTGCAGGCGGGTGAGACGGTGAAAGGGACCGACGGGACCGTGGAGCCCGACCAGGTGATGGGCGAGGATCGGTTCGGCCGGTCGATCGCGATCACCGGAGACACGATGCCGACCTCCGCGACCGTCCGGGCGGCCGCCGAAGCGGACCTCCTGATCCACGACTCGAGCTTCATGAAGGAAGATGCGGACCGGGCCGAGGAGACCGGGCACTCGACCGGAGTCCAGGCCGCAGGCGTGGCTGCCGAGGCCGGGGTCAAGATGCTGGCGATGGTTCACATTTCCGCTCGATACCACGTCGGGAAGGCTCTGGACGAGGCCAGGGAGATCTTCCCCGGCGCCGTTGCCCCGCGGGATTTCGACCTGATCGAGCTGCCGTTTCCGGAACGGGGAGAGCCCCGGCTGGTTCCGGGTGGAGCCAGGCGAGACCACGATGCCGACCGGAACCAGCCCGGTTCGGGTGAGTAGTACCTTTCCCGTCTCGCGTCGCTGCTTCCGGCCGGTTTCGCGCGGCTCCGGTCCGGAGTGAGGTCGGTCGGTAACGCCAATCGGCCCCGCCGGGCGCGGTGATAGGGTTGCTTCCGTCGGTTCCTTTAATCCGGTCCAGAGAGGCCAGAAGGGTCCCCGTTTGAACGAGAAGACCGTGATGGACGCGAGTGACGTCGAGCGAACGCTCAGGCGAATCACTCACGAGATCCTCGAGAAGAACCCGGGTGGCGACACGGTCGCGATCGTCGGAATCCACACCCGCGGGGTGACTCTGGCCAACCGGCTCGCAGCGCTGCTGAACGAGCTGACCGACAGCGAGGTTCCGCTCGGTGAGATCGACATCTCTTTCTATCGGGATGACATCGGAGCCCGCGGCGGGGAACACCAGCCGGTGGTTCACGCGACCCGGCTTGATTTTGCACTCGAGGGCAGAACCGTCGTGATGGTTGACGACGTGCTCTTCACCGGCCGTACCGTGCGGGCCGGAATCGAGGCGCTCTTTGACTACGGCCGCCCGGCCCGGATCCAGCTTGCCGTACTCTGCGACCGGGGCCATCGGGAGTTGCCGATCCGACCGGACTACGTGGGCAAGAACCTGCCGACCTCGCGTGGCGAAAAGGTCGCCGTCAGGCTGAGCGAGGATGACGGGAGGGATGAAGTTTCGATCCTCACTCCGCTGGAGGCGGTCGAATGAAACATCTGCTCGGGATTGACGGTCTGGACCGTGACTGGATCGAGGAGGTGCTCGACCGGGCGGACGCCTTTGCCGAAGTGACCCGGCGCGACATCAAGAAGGTGCCCACCCTTCGGGGCCGGACCGTGCTCACCCTGTTCTACGAGGCGAGCACCCGGACGTCGTCTTCGTTCGAGCTCGCGGCAAAGCGGCTGTCTGCCGATGTGATCTCGATCAAGGCGACCGGGTCCTCGGTCGAGAAGGGTGAGTCGCTCAAGGACACCGTGGAGACCCTTTCCGCCTACTCTCCGAGCGCGATCGTGATCCGTCACCCGCAGGCCGGGGCGGCGGAGTTGCTGAGTCGCTGGGCCGACGCCTCGGTGATCAATGCCGGCGACGGGATGCACCAGCACCCGACCCAGTCGCTGCTCGACCTCTCGGTGCTTCGATCCCGGCTCGGAGATCTGGAAGGCCGGAGGATCTGGATCGTCGGCGACGTGCTGCACAGCCGGGTCGCCCGTTCGAACATTCAGGCCTTCCGGACCATGGGGGCCGAGGTGACCGTGGCCGCCCCTCCGACCCTGTTGCCGCGGGGAATCGAGTCAACCGGGTGCGAGATCCGCTACTCGCTGGATGATCTGGGCGAGGCCGACGTGGTCTATCTGCTGCGGATGCAGCGGGAACGGATGAAGGAGAACTTCGTTCCCTCCCTTCGCGAGTACGCCCGGTTGTTCCAGGTCGACTCCCGTCGGCTCGGTCCGCGCCAACTGGTGATGCACCCCGGCCCGGTGAACCGCGGGATCGAGATCGGTCCCGAGCTTGTGGATTCGTCCCGATCCTTGATCACCGATCAGGTGGCCGCCGGGCTGGCGGTGCGGATGGCCGTGCTCTACCAGCTACTGACCCGGCCCGGAGTGCCCGAATCGGTCTCCTCCGGACCGGTCCCGATAGGAGAACCCGCATGAACAGCGAACCGGCTGCCGAACCGCCGGCTCTGCCCGAGCCTCTGGTGCAGCGACCCGGACCGGCAGCGAACCTGCTGATCCGGGGGGCGGAGCTGCTCGATCCGGCCGCCGGAATCGAGGGCCGACATGACCTGAGGGTTCGTGACGGGGAGATCGCCGAGATCGGCGAACCCGGGTCGCTCGAGACCGAAGGTACCGAAGTGATCGAGGCCGACGGGCTTTTCCTGTTTCCGGCCTTCTTCGATCCGCACGTTCATTTCCGTACACCGGGGCAGGAGTGGAAAGAGGATCTCGAAACCGGAACCCGTTCGGCCGCGGCGGGTGGCTACGCGGGGGTGCTGGCGATGGCCAACACGGCGCCCCCGGTCTCGACCGCCGAACAGATCGAAGCCCTGCGGGACCGGGCCCGACATGTGGCCTCGGTGCCGGTCGGTTTCATGGCCACCGTGACCCGTGGGATGGAGGGCCGCGAGCTGACCGACATGGCCGAGCTTCGCGAGGCGGGCGCCGTCGGCTTCACCGATGACGGACTTCCGGTTGCCAGCCCGATGATCCTCCGCCGAGCGCTTCAGTACCAGGCCATGTGTGGGGGGACGATCGCGCTTCACGAGGAGGAACCGACCCTCTCCGGGACCGGGGTCATGCACGAAGGGACCGTTTCGCTGGAGCTCGGTCTGCGCGGCATCCCGTCGATCTCGGAGTCGGTGATGATCAGCCGGGACGCCGAGATCGCCGGCTACGAGAACGGGGCGATCCAGATCCAGCACCTCTCGGCGGCCGAATCGGTGGCCGCGGTCCGACGGGCGAAGGATGCCGGGGTCAGGATCACCTGCGAGGTGACACCGCACCACCTGGTCCTGACCGACGAAGCGGTCCGGTCGCTGGATGCCTCGCGCCACAAGATGAATCCCCCGTTGCGTTCGGAGAGCGACCGTGAGGTCCTGATCGAGGCACTGACCGACGGCACGATCGACTGCATCGCCACCGATCACGCACCACATGCAATCCACGAGAAAGAGGTTCCTTATGAGGCTGCCAACATGGGCGTGACCGGTCTGGAGACCGCGTTCTCCTCGCTCTACACCCACCTCGTCCGGTCCGGCCTCATCCCGCTGTCACTGCTGGTCGAGAAACTCGGCTCGGGCGGGGCCGCATTCGGCATCGAGCCGTTCTCGCTGGAGCCGGGATCCCCGGCCAACCTCTGTCTGGTCGACCCGGAGGCGGAGTGGACCGTCGGGGCGGACGGCTACGAGTCCCGCTCGACCAACTCATGGTGCGCCGGTGAGAAACAGAGCGGACGGGTCGTGGTCACGCTGGCCGGCGGGCAGGTCGCCTTCCGGCTGCGCAGCTTCAGCCTCGGGGTGGCCGGTTGAGTCCGGCCACCGCGGGGCCGAAGAGACAGCCCGGTTTCGTCCTTCTGGAGGACGGCACCCGGTTCGACGGTGAACTGATCGGCTCCGGATCCGGGGTCGGTGAGGTGGTCTTCAACACGGCGATGTCCGGCTACCAGGAGGAGGTCTCGGATCCCTCCTACGCGGGCCAGATCATCGTCTTCACCTATCCGGAGATCGGGAACTACGGGGTTTCCTCCAAGGCGATGGAGTCTGCCCGGGCCCACGCTCGGGGGGTGATCATGCGTGACGGGGTGAACTACTCGGACCAGGCCACCGCCGAAGGTGGATGGCTGGACTGGCTCGAGGAGGCCGGAGTGTGGGCGATCGACGGGATCGACACCCGCGGACTGGTCCGTCACATCCGGGATCGGGGCGCGATGCGGGGCGGGATCTTTCCCGCCGACCTGACCCCGGATGAGGCGCGGAGCGCGATCGAGGCGGAGGCCTCGATGACCGGCCGGGACCTGACCGGCGAGGTCACCCCGGAACGGCCGGTGATGATCGAGGGCTCGGGAATTCACGTGGTCGCGCTGGACACCGGGATCAAGAACTCGATCATCCGCCGGTTCCGCAACCGGGACTGTCGGATCACCCTGCTCCCCTGCACCACGGACGCCGAGGGGGTGCTGGCCCACGATCCGGACCTGATCTTCCTGGCCAACGGACCCGGCGATCCTGCCGCGACCACGCAGGTGACCGAGACCGCGGTCGCGCTGCTCGGACGCAAGCCGATCGCCGGCATCTGTTTCGGTCACCAGCTACTCAGCCGGGCAATCGGTCTCGAGACCTTCAAGCTGCCGTTCGGCCACCGCGGCGGCAACCATCCGGTCAAGGATCTCGAAGGAGACCTGATCGAAATCACGTCCCAGAACCACGGCTTCTCGGTGGTCGCGCCTGACGGGTCCCGGACCGTGGGCAGCGATCGTCCGCTGGTCTGGGAGTCCGAATACGGCGAGGCGGCGATCACCCACGTGAACCTGTACGACAACACGATCGAGGGGCTGCGGCTCCCGGAGGCAAAGGCAATTTCCGTTCAGTACCACCCAGAGGCCGGCCCCGGGCCGCGTGACTCAATCCACATGTTCGACCGTTTCCTCGCCATGGTGGAGGCCGGCTGATGCCGCGTCGTGACGACATCAAGCGGATCCTGGTGATCGGTTCCGGCCCGGTGGTGATCGGCCAGGCCGCCGAGTTTGACTACTCCGGGGTCCAGGCCTGCAAGGTGCTGCTGGAGGAGGGCTACGAGGTGGTTCTGGTCAACTCGAATCCGGCGACGATCATGACCGATCCCGAGTTCGCGACCCGAACCTACGTCGAACCACTGCTGCCCGGTCCGGTCGCGGCGATCATCGCGCGGGAGAAGCCGGATGCGCTTCTGCCCACGCTCGGTGGTCAGACCGCCCTGAACCTGGCGATGGATCTGTCCGACGACGGTACCCTGGAGCGGCACGGGGTTGAACTGATCGGGGCTGACCGTCAGGCGATCGTCCGTGGAGAAGACCGGGACGAGTTCCGCAAGGTGATGACCGAGGTCGGGATCAGGATGCCCTGGTCGCTCCCGGTTGAGTCGGTCGAGGAAGCCCTGCAGGCACTTGACTCCGGGGACGCTTCACTCCCGGCGATCATCCGGCCCGCCTTCACCCTGGGTGGCCAGGGCGGGGGAGTGGCCGAATCCCGGGACGATCTGGTCCGGGTGGTCGAGAAGGGCCTCGACGCAAGCCCGATCGGTCAGGTGCTGGTCGAGGAGTCGGTCCTGGGCTGGGGCGAGTTCGAGGTTGAGGTAATGCGGGACCGCAAGGACAACGTGGTGGTCATCTGTTCGATCGAAAACCTCGACCCGATGGGTGTGCACACCGGCGACTCGATCACCGTCGCGCCTCAGCAGTCGCTTCCCGATCCGGTCTACCAGTCGCTACGCGACATGTCGATCCAGGTGATCCGGGCGGTCGGGGTCGAAACCGGCGGCTCGAACATCCAGTTTGCGGTCAATCCCGACGACGGCGCGATCGTGGTGATCGAGATGAACCCGCGGGTCTCACGTTCCTCGGCCCTGGCTTCCAAAGCGACCGGCTTCCCGATCGCAAAGATCGCGGCCAAGCTGGCGGTCGGATACACCCTCGAGGAGATCCCCAACGACATCACCCGGGTTACGCCGGCCTCCTTCGAGCCCACCATCGACTACGTGGTCACCAAGGTTCCGCGCTTCGCGTTCGAGAAGTTCCCGGGTGCCGATGAGCGACTCTCCACCTACATGCAGAGCGTCGGCGAGGTGATGTCGATCGGCCGAACCTTCCGTGAGTCGATGGCCAAGGCCCTGGCCGCCCGGGAGCTCGACACCGAACCGGTCATTCCCGAGGAAGACGAGGAACTGCTCGAACAGATCGCGACCCCGACTCCGTTCAGGATCGATCAGGTGCTTGCCGGTCTCGGGCGGGGAATCCCGGTCGAGCGGATCCACGACCGGACCCGGATCGACCCGTGGTTTCTGCGTGAGCTGGAACGGCTCGCCGTGACCGGCGACGGCAGCGAGGGTCTCGAACGTACCTACAACGCGGTTGACACCTGCGCCGCCGAGTTCGAAGCCCGGACCCCCTACTTCTATTCGGCCTTTGAGCAAGGCGGGGCGCCGGCCGAGATCGAAACGGGGGAGAGGCCCGCGGTGATCATCCTCGGCTCGGGTCCCAACCGGATCGGGCAGGGAATCGAGTTCGATTACTGCTGCGTCCACGCCGCGATGACCGTTCGCGAGTCGGGGCGGGAAGCGGTGATGATCAACTGCAACCCGGAAACCGTCTCGACGGACTACGACACCTCGGACCGGCTCTACTTCGAGCCGCTCACACTCGAGCACGTGATGGCGATCTGTGAGCAGGAGCAGCCCGAGGGCGTGATCGTCATGTTCGGAGGCCAGACCCCGCTGAAGCTGGCCGAAGGCCTGAAGGCTGCCGGAATCCCGCTCCTCGGCACCCCCGTCGAGGCGATCGAGGAAGCGGAGGACCGGGCCAAGTTCGGGGCGATGATCGAGGAACTGGGAATCAAACCGCCCCCATACGGGACCGCCCTCTCGGCCGGGGAGGCGGAGCAGATCGCCGCCGGCATCGGCTTCCCGCTGCTGGTCCGACCTTCGTTCGTGCTTGGCGGACGGGCAATGGAGATCTGCTATTCGGCAGACGATCTGAAGCGCTACCTCGAGCTTCACGTCAAGGCCTCGCCCGAACACCCGTTGCTGCTTGACCGCTTCCTCGAGAACGCGATCGAGGTCGACGTCGATGCGCTCTGTGACGGGGAACGGGTCTACGTCGCCGGGATCATGCAGCACGTCGAGGAAGCCGGGGTGCATTCCGGGGACTCGGCCTGTGTGATCCCGCCGATGAGTATCGGCCCCGAGATGGTGGCCGGCATCGAGGCGGCCACCTCGGCCATTGCGCTCAAGCTCGGGGTGATCGGCCTGATCAACATTCAGTTCGCGATCGCCCAGGGCGAGCTGTACGTGATCGAGGCCAACCCCCGGGCTTCACGCACCGTGCCGTTCGTATCCAAGGCGATCGGGGTGCCGCTGGCCAAGGCGGCGACCCGGATCATGCTCGGCGAGAAGCTCTCCGACCTCGACCTGCCGAAGGAACGCGGAAATCACGTTGCGGTCAAGGAGGCCGTACTTCCGTTCTCCCGTTTCCTCGGGGCCGACTCGATTCTCGGACCGGAGATGAAATCGACCGGAGAGGTGATCGGGATCGCCCCCGACTTCCCCGCCGCTTTCGGCAAGGCACAGGCCGCGGCCGGCTCGCCGCTGCCGGAGTCGGGCACGGTGTTCATCTCGGTTACCGACGGCGACAAGGCCGCAGCGACCCAGCTGGCCGCGCGATTCCACGACTTCGGCTTCCGGGTCGTGGCAACCGGTGGCACCGCCCAGGCGATCTCGCGGATGGGTATCCCGGTGGAGCCGATCAACAAGGTCTCGGAGGGGTCACCGCACGTGGTTGACCTGATCGAGGGCGGGAACTGTGATCTGGTGATCAACACGCCGACCGGTTCCGGCGCCCGGACCGACGGCTACGAGATCCGGTCGGCCGCGATCCGGCATCGGGTTCCGGTGATGACGACCCTCACCGGGGCCTCGGCCGCCTGCCGGGCGATCGCTGCCGTCGGAGGGCACCCGGATCAGGTGCTCTCGCTTCAGGAGCTGCATGGGGGCTGACCCGGTCACCGGGGAGCCGGCCCCGGCACCATTCGGAAGGCGCCGATGCGAGGTGACCGCAACCTCGCCCGCCGGCGGCTACCGGTTGATCGCCATCAGCGACCCGGAGGGTCCGCCGCCGGCCCCCGGCCAGTTCTACATGCTGGCCTCCGTCACCGGTTGGAGCGGGGATGGTGGCCGCCCCTTTCTGCCGCGGGCGATCTCTCATGCCCGAACGGGGGTTGCGCCCGGTGGAGGGCTTCGACTGGAGTTCCTGCTCGACCGGGTCGGCCCCGGAACCGACCGCCTGGCCTCGATGCCTCCGGGGTCGGAGTGCTGGATGGCCGGACCCTTCGGCCGCGGTTTCAGCCTGCCGCGCCGGCTCAACCCGGAGGCGTTCGGGGCGATTCTCGTCGGAGGCGGAATCGGGATCGCTCCGATGGCAGCGCTCCGCCGGGAACTGATCGGTCGCAACGTCCCCTCCCGGAGCCTGCTCGGATTCCGTGATCAGGCCAACTCCGGCGGGATCGGTGAACTGTTCGGCTGCGACGATGTCCGACTGGCATTCGAGGACGGCAGCACCGGACACCGGGGGTACGTGACCGACCTCCTGCTGCAACTGCTCGAGGGTGATGATGCCGGCTCGGCCGCGGTCTACGCGTGTGGGCCACCGGCAATGCTGGAAGCCGTACGGCAGATCTGTCTGGCCCGCAAGATCCCGGTGGAACTGGCGCTGGAGTCACCGATGGCCTGTGGCTACGGTGCCTGCTTCGGCTGCGCCGTCCCCAGACCCGGCGGTGGTTACCTGCGGCTCTGCGTTGACGGTCCGGTCGTTCGTGGAGACGAGATAGCCACCGCCCTGGGTGGGGAGGCGGACCGTGGCTGACCTGTCCACAACCCTCTGCGGCATCGACCTCAAGGGACCCGTACTCAACGGATCCGGGACTTTCGATGCGATCGCCGCCCGAAAGGTGTTCGGTGACGAGGTGGTCAGGGAGTTCCCGTTCGATTGCTACGTCTCGAAGACGATCACCCTGCACCCACGTCCCGGCAACCCGCCACACCGACTCTGGGAGACACCCTCGGGAATGATCAACTCGATCGGTCTCCCCGGCCCCGGGCTGGAGGGCTTCCTCGAGCGTGACCTCGATGAACTGGCCCGCTTCGGGGTTCCGCTTGTCGTCTCGGTGATGGCGGACTCGGCCGACGGGTTTGCCGCCCTGCTGGAAGGCGTGGTCTCCCGTCCGGAGGTGGCAGCGGTCGAGTTGAACGTCTCCTGTCCGAACGTCCACTCCGGGCTGATCGTCGGGGAGCAGCCGGAGGAGACCGAAAAATTGATGGGCCGCCTGCGGCCCCTGACCGATCGGCCCCTGATCGTGAAACTGACCCCGAACGTGGCCGGCCCGGAGGCTGTGGCCCGGGCGGCCGAGGCCGGCGGTGCCGACGCGGTCTCCCTGATCAACACGATCAAGGCGGCCGCGATCGACCCCGACCGGAACCGCACCTGGCTCGGGGCAGGAACGGGTGGTCTTTCCGGACCGGCGGTGCGGCCCGTGGCACTCTCCCAGGTGCGGGCGGTGGCGGCCGCCGTATCGGTTCCGGTGATCGGGATGGGTGGCATCACGGACGGGGAGTCGGCCCTGGATTTTGTCCTCGCCGGAGCCCGGGTCATCGCGGTCGGCACCGAGAACTTCCGTGATCCGAAGGCCGGCATCAGGGTCCGCGAGGGCCTCGATCGTGCCCTCGAGCGGCGCGGCTTCGCCTCTCTGGCCGAGGCTCAGGCATCAACCTTGAGTTGAGGTCTAGGTCGATTTGGCGAAAACTGCCGTTTCTGACTTCCGTCCGAGGCCTGCGGGCTATACTCTCGACCTCAATGCCCCCCCTCGAAGAGCGAGACTCCCGTCCGCCGGAAGCCCCGGAAAGATCCCACGGTCAGCGGATGGCCGCCCTTGAGAGGGCTAATGGCATTCGCAGTGCCAGGGCCCGCCTGAAACGTGACCTGAAGGCGGGTCGGGCGAGCATCCACGACCTGCTCCAGGCTCCGCCCGACTACGTGGCGACCGCCAAGGTTTTTGACATGCTTCTCGCCGTACCCAAGTACGGCCGGGTCAAGGCGAACCGGGTCCTGCAACAGTGCCGGGTCTCCTCGGTGAAGACGATCGGCGGACTCTCCGAACGGCAGCGGCGGGAACTGATCGAGCGGCTGCGGGCCTGAGCGGAGCAACCCCCCGCGATGAACGAGGTCCCGTCTCCCGGCTCCGATCGGCCGGCCCGGGTATTTGTGATCACCGGCCCGTCCGGGGTCGGCAAAGGCAGTCTGATCGCGGGCCTGAGGGGGCGGATTCCGGAACTGGAGCTATCGACTTCGGCCACCACCCGGAATCCGAGGCCGGGAGAGGTGGACGGCGGCGACTATCACTTCCTGAAAGCGGACGAGTTCGAACGACGGGTTGAGCGGGGGGAGTTCCTGGAGCATGCGGCCTATAGCGGCAACCGGTACGGAACCCTTCGCAGCGAAGTCGAGCAGAGACTGATGGCCGGACATCCGGTTGTCCTGGAGATCGAGGTTCAGGGAGCACGCCAGGTCCGTGACACGATGCCGGAGGCGGTCCAGGTGTTCATCGCACCACCGGCCCTGGAAACTCTGCGGGAGCGCCTCGAGGGCCGTGGCACCGACCTGCCCGAAGCGATTGCCTCACGGCTGGAGGTGGCGGCCGGCGAGCTGGCGGCCCGGGGCGAGTTCCATCACCAGGTCGTGAATGACGACCTGGATCGGGCAATCGACGAGCTGGAGCTCATCATCAGAGGCAAGCTGTCAAGATAGGTCCGATGATCAAGCCTCGAGTCGACCAACTGCTAGAGCATGCCGACACGCACTACGCGGCCGTGGTTGTGGCCGCCCGCCGTGCGCGTCAGATCAACAGCTACTACCAGAGCCTTCAGGAAGGTGGCTACGGCGAGTACCCGCCGCCGATGGTTCCGGTCGCTCCGGGCCAGGGCCCGCTGACCACCGCTCTGGAAGAGGTGGCCTCCGGCAAGCTGAAGTACGAGTACCGAAGCTAGACCCCGGGATCCCGACTGCCGGATCGAGACGTGGCTGAAACGGGCGGCCCCAGGATCCTGCTCGGGGTAAGCGGCGGAATCGCCGCTTACAAGGCGGTCGAGTTCATTCGTCTGGGCGGAGCTGCCGGGTACCGGTTCCGGGTGCTGATGACCCCGGCGGCCCGCAGTTTCATCGGACCGGCGACCTTCGAAGGGATCCTCGGTGCGCCGGTTCTCACATCCGAGTTCGAACGCGATCCGATGCGTGGCTCGTTCCCCGGGGATCCGGTTCCCGGCCACGAACCGATCGGACACCTGGCCGTGGCCGAAGCCGCGGACCTTTTTCTGGTCGCGCCGGCCAGCGCCAACACGCTCGCCAAACTCGCGACCGGTCAGGCCGACTCGATCCTGACCACGGCCTTCCTCGCCTTCACCGGCCCGCGGCTGGTCGCACCCGCGATGAACGAGCGGATGTATCTCGCAGACGCGACCGTGAACAACCTCGAGACCCTGCGACGGCGCGGGGTGGAGGTGATCGAGCCCGGTTCCGGGCAGCTCGCCTCGAAGGGGGAGTTCGGGATCGGCCGGTTGCCCGAACCGACCGAACTCCTGGCCCGGGTCGAGGCCGCGATGAGCCATCCGGAACGGGATCTCCAGGGAGTGCGGATCCTGGTCACCGCCGGAGGGACCCGGGAGGCAATCGATCCGGTCCGGTTCATTGGCAATCGCTCCTCCGGCCGGATGGGCTTCGCGCTGGCCGAAGCGTCCGCCGCCCGGGGGGCCGATGTCACCCTGATCGCGGCGAACGTCAACCTGGAAACCCCGGCCGGGGTGGAACGGATCGAGGTCGGCAGCACGGCCGAACTCGACACCGCCTGCCGGGAGCGGTTCCCGGTGAACGACGTTCTGCTGATGGCGGCGGCTCCCGCCGACTTCACGATCGCCGAGCCGGCGACGGAAAAGCTCTCGAGAGGTCAGGGGACGCTCGAACTTTCTCTGGTCGGTACCGAAGACATCCTGGCGGGACTGGCGGCTGCCAGGGACCACGGTCAGACCGTGGTCGGATTCGCCGCGCAGCACGGCGGAGACACGGTCTCGGCGGCCCGCGACAAGCTGGAGCGCAAGGGGGTTGACATGATCGTGCTCAACGATGTCTCCGACCGCAGGATCGGGTTTGACTCGGACTCGAACGAGGTGACCCTGATCGAACCCGACGGCGAAACCCACCTGGCCCGGGCCCCGAAGGTCCGGATCGCCAACCGGATCCTCGATCGCGTCTCGGTGCTGCGAGGCAGCGACTGAGCGGTGCGGGCGCTGGTTCAGCGGGTGTCCCGGGCGGCAGTCCGGGTGGAGGGACGCGAGGTGGCTGCGATCGGGCCGGGAATGCTGGTCCTGCTCGGGGTCGGCCGGGAGGACAGCCGCGAACAGGCCGAGAAGATCGCGACCCGTCTGCTCAGGCTCAGAATCTTCGAGGACGGAGAGGGGCGGATGAACGATCCGGTAGGTGAGCGTGAGGTGCTCTGCGTCAGTCAGTTCACCCTGTATGGCGACACCCGCCGCGGCAATCGCCCCGGTTGGGGGGCGGCCGCGAGCAGCGACCAGGCCCGGCCGCTCTACCAGTTGGTCTGTGACCGGCTTGGGGCGGCCCGGGGCGTGTTCGGTGCCCGGATGGAGGTTGAGTTGGTCAATGATGGTCCGGTAACGGTGTCCCTCGAGACCTGACCGCCGAGCGCCGGCTCGGCCGCCCGGGGGCACCAACTTGGCCCCGGGGCTGGTTCGGGCTATACTGCTTGAAAGCTTTTCAGTAGTGCCGAGAAGTGGGCTCCGCCCGCTTTTTTTTGGCCCCTGTACCGGAAGTTCGTTTGATTACAGCGATGAAACCAGCCCCAGAATTGATCGAAAGCAGGCTCGCCGAGCTCGATCCCGCGATCGAGTTTCTGGCCATTGAGCCGTCGGGTCCCGACGGGTTTCGCCTGGTGCTGGATCATCCGGACGGGGTCACTCTCGAGCTCTGTGAACGGGTGACCGGGAGCTTTCCCGACCTGCTCGCGGAACACGCCCTGGAAGTTGCCTCGCCGGGACCCGAGCGTCCCCTCACCAACCCCTCGCATTTCGAGCGGTTCAGGGGGCGGCGGGCGAAGGTGACCACCCTGGCGCCGATCGATGGTCGGCGCAACTTCACGGGGACGATCATGGAGGCCGACCCGGACACGGTCGGGATCGAGTGTGACGCTACCCTTTTCCGGATCCCGCACGATGACATCAAGCGGGCCCATCTCGTGCCCGAAACCCCAGAAGGAGCAGCCAAGTGAGCCAAGAGATCGTCGATGCGGTGAGGGTGCTGGAACAGGAGAAGGGAATCTCGGCCGACACCCTGATGGACGCGCTCGAGGATGCGCTTCTCTCGGCCTACCGCAAGAGCCCCGGCGCGGCCCGGTACGCGACGGTCGATCTCGACCACGAGACCGGCGATTTCCGGGTCTACGAGTTGATCCTGCCGCCGGACCTCGAGGAGAAGCTGCTGGAGGACGCGATCGCCGGTCAGGAACGCGAGATCGATCCCGAGACCGGTGAGTACCGGGAGCCGGAAGAACCCGAGATCGACAAGGAGCTGCTCGAGCCGTACCGTGACCAGATCGAGACCCGGGATGTTACCCCGGACGGATTCGGCCGGATCGCGGCCCAGACCGCCAAGCAGGTGATCTACCAGCGGATCCGCGAAGCGGAACGGCAGATGATGTACGAAGAGTTCCAGGACCGGGTCGGCGAACTGATCACCGGCCTGATCCAGCAGTCCGACAAGCGCTACACCCTGGTCCAGTTGCGGGAACGGGTGGAGGCTCTGCTACCCAAGTCGGAGCAGGTCTACAGTGAGCGTTACGACCACGGGACCCGGATCAAGGCCGTGATAACCGACGTCTCGGACTCGACCAAGGGACCGAGCATCGTGGTGTCTCGCCGGAGTCCGGAGCTGATCAAGGGACTGTTCGAGCTGGAGGTGCCCGAGATCGCCGACCGGCTGGTCGAGATCGTCGGAGTTGCCCGTGAGCCCGGCTACCGTTCAAAGATCGCGGTCGTTTCCCATGCGGACGGAGTTGATCCGGTCGGGGCCTGTGTCGGCCCGCGCGGATCCAGGGTGCGCATGGTCGTCTCCGAACTGCGGGGCGAAAAGATCGACATCATCCCCTACAACGAGGAACCCGCCCGATTTGTGGCCAAGGCACTTTCCCCGGCCCGGGTGCGCGAGGTCCTGGTCGACGACGAGGACATGCAGGCAACCGTGATCGTCCCGGACGACCAGCTTTCCCTGGCGATCGGTCGTGACGGCCAGAACGCACGTCTCGCTGCCCGCCTTACCGGTTGGCGGGTCGACATCAAGTCGGAGTCGGATTTCGCCAGAGAAGAGAGCCAGGAGGAGTACGAGGGCGAAGAGGCCTTTGACGGTCGCTGCCTGGCCGTGCTCTCGAGCGGACGCCGGTGCTCGAATGCCGCGATTGGCGGCTCCACCTTCTGCGGGCTGCCCCAGCACCAGGCGCTGGTCCGGTTCTCAACCAACCAGGTGGATGTCCTGAACTCGCTCGGCGAGGGTGAGATCGAGCTTCTGGCCGACCCCGATGCCGACGAGGCAGCCGTGTCGGCCATCGCTGCCGATGCGGAGGCGGGTTTCGTCGAAGCCGAGGAGTCACAGCCGGAGGCGGCGGCCGAGGACGACACCACCCCGGAACAGACCGCGGACCCCGAAGGGGAGTCCGGCGGGACCGAAGAAGAGCCGGCAGCGTCGGAGGATGAGCCCGGCGACCAGCCGATCGAGGCGGAAGAAGAGGTCCAGGACGAGTGAGCAAGAAACGCGTTCATGAAATTGCGAAAGCCCGGGGGATCTCCAGCAAGGAGGTGATCCAGGCCCTCGAGGCGGCCGGGGTCAGTGGCAAGGTGGCCGCATCCAGCGTCGAGGTCGATGTCGCCGAGCAGGCACTGAAGGGTGCCGGCGGGTCGGCCCCCGCCGCAAAGCCAAAGGCGGCAGGGTCGAAGCCGACCAAAGCCAAGGCGGCCCCGAAAGCGTCTCGCTCCAAGGCCGACAAGCCGAAGACCGGGAAGGCCCGTGCTGCGACGAAGCCGGCATCCGGCGCCGCAGGACCCGGCGCAAAGGATGTCAAGCCGTCCCCGGCCCCACGCCAGGGGGGCAGCCCGGACCAGAAGCCCCCGGCCCGGCCGGCCAAGCCGAAGACGATCCTCAAGTCAGGCTCGATGGTCGAACCGGGCTCGGATCGGCGCCAGAAGCCCGCTCACCCTGCGAGCAGGCCCAAGCCCGGAGCCAAGCCGGTCCGTCCCGGCGGTGCCCCCGGCAAGAAGCGCCGCCGGGTTGTGATCGACTCGCAGGCCTCGCGCCGGGAACATACCGGCGGCCCGCCCCCCCAGCGCCCGCCCCGGCGACGCGGTGGACGTCGCCGCAAGCCGGTCCTCGACGAACCGACACCGGTCACCACCGACCCCGAGGTGCCCCAGGCGACCAAGGTCAACTCCGGAATAACTGTCCGGGCCCTGGCAGAACTGCTCGGCCTCAGCTCGGCAGAGCTGATCAAGAAGCTGATGATGATGGGCGAGATGGCCACGCTCACCCAGACCCTGACCGACGACTCGGTCAAGGCGATCGCCGATGAGTACAGCCGCGAGATCGAGATCGTCTCGGCAGCCGAGGAGGAGACCCCGGCCCCGGAGTTCGACGATAGCGACGAGGAGCTGGTCGATCGTCCGCCGGTGATCACGATCATGGGACACGTTGACCACGGCAAGACGTCGCTTCTGGACGCCATCCGTGAATCAGAGGTCGCCGCCGGCGAAGCGGGGGGGATCACCCAGCACATCGGGGCCTACCAGGTCCACCACGGTGATCACACGATCACCTTCCTCGACACTCCGGGCCACGAGGCCTTCACCGCGATGCGGGCCCGCGGGGCCCAGGTGACCGACGTCGCCGTGATCGTGGTCGCGGCCGACGACGGGGTGATGCCCCAGACCCGGGAAGCGATCGATCACGCCCGGGCCGCGGATGTGCCGATCCTGATCGCGGTAAACAAGATCGACAAGGAAGGCGCCCAGCCGGACCGCATCCGGACCGAGTTGGCCGGGGAGGGGCTGAACCCCGAGGACTGGGGTGGAGACACCGTCTACTGCGACGTGTCTGCCAAGACCCGACAGGGTCTGGAGAACCTGCTTGACATGATCATCCTGGTGACCGAGCTCGAGGAGCTCGTCGCCAATCCCGATGCGGAGGCTTCGGGATCGGTGATCGAGTCCCAACTCGATCCCGGCCGGGGTCCGGTGGTTTCGGTGCTTGTCCAGCGCGGCACCCTGAGAATCGGGGACGCGGCTGTGGCCGGCCCGGTCTGGGGCAAGGTTCGCGCGATGCTCGACTACCGGGGCGAGAAGGTGACCGAAGCGGTTCCCGGGATGCCGGTCGAGGTGCTCGGATTCGAGGGCGTGTGTGACGCGGGCGAGTTCGTACAGGTGGTGGAGAACGAGCGCCGGGCGCGACAGATGGCCCAGGAGCGGGTGAACCGGCTCAAGGCCGAATCGATCGCTCGCCGCCAGGCCCGCAAGGTCAGCCTCGACGAGATCTTCGCCCAGGCCCAGACCGGTGATCTCAAGGAACTGAACATCGTGCTCAAGAGCGATGTCGCCGGTTCGCTCGAAGCGCTCCAGGACGAGATCGCCAAGGTACCCCAGGAGCAGGTCTCGATCAACATCATCCGTGCCCAGACCGGTGGCATCTCGGAGTCCGACGTGATGCTGGCCTCGGCTTCGAACGCGATCATCATCGGATTCAACGTCCGGCCGCTGGCCGACGCCCGTCGTGCCGCCCGCGCCGAAGGCGTCGATGTGCGGACCTACTCGGTGATCTACAAGATCACCGAGGAACTCCGGAACGCGATGGAGGGAATGCTCGACACGGTCGAGGTCGAGGACTCGCTCGGCGAGGCCGAGGTTCGAGAGGTGTTCAAGGCGTCGAAGGTCGGCCGGATCGCCGGCTGTGTGGTTACCGAGGGAAGGATCCAGCGGGACGCCTCGGTGCGGTTGGTGCGCGAGGGAACGGTCGTCTGGACCGGCACCCTGGACTCGCTGCGCCGCTTCAAGGATGCCGTGCAGACTGTCGAGGAAGGTCAGGACTGCGGAATCGTGCTCGACGGGTATGCCGACGTAAAGGTCGGCGACATGCTCGAGTTCTTCTCGACCCGCCAGGTCGAACAGACTCTGGGCTAGGAACTGCCATGTCCGGCCGCATGAGACGGGTCAACCAGGTCCTTCGGGAGGTGATCAGCGGTGCGATCACATCCGACCTCGGCGATCCTCGGCTCGAAATGACCACCGTGACCGCAGTGGATACCACCCCGGACCTCCAGTACGCCAAGGTGTACATCACCTCGCTCGGGGACGAGGAGTCCCGGGGTGAAGCCCTGGCGGCCCTCCGAAGTGCCCACAACATTCTTCAGGCGCGGATCGCCTCCGAGGTGAGGATCAAGCGAACTCCGGCCCTGACCTTCGTCTACGACGAATCGGTCGAATCGGGGATGAGGATCGACGCTCTGCTCGAGGCCGGCATGGAAACCCCGGCAGCGGGACCGGACGAGGACGGGAGACCATGAACGCCCCGTCCGGTGGCGAGGTACGGGTGAGCGGCGACCTTCAGGCGGTGGCCGACCTGATCCGGGACAACAGCAAGTTTCTGCTCACCACCCATGAAGGGCCGGACGGCGACGCTCTCGGCTCGCTGCTTGGCATGCACCACCTGCTCGAAACACTCGGCCGGGACTCGGTTCCGTTCCTTGCCGCCAAGGAGTTCCCGCTGCCGGTCGAATACCGGCACATCCGACTGGACGGCGTCTTCCATGAACCCCCGGCCGATCTGCGGGACCGGGTGGTGATCTTCCTCGACTGCGGCAACATCGACCGGATGCCGGTGGACTTCCTCAAGTCCGGCGGCCGACTGGTGGTCAACATCGACCACCACCACGACAACACCGAGTTCGGAGATGTGAACTTCGTCAACTCCGGTGCGTCCTGCACCGCCGAGATCGTGTACGAACTCGCCCGGCTGCTCGACGTGCGGATCTCTCCGGAACTGGCGAGAAGTCTCTACATCGGGATCGTCACCGACACCGGCAAGTTCATGTACGACGCAACCACCGCCCACACCCATCGGGTCGCGGCCGACCTGATCGAGGCCGGGGTGGAGGTCGATGACGTGAACCGGCGGCTCTACGAATCGATGCCGCTCGAGAAGCTCAGACTCCTGAGCCGCGCGATCTCCAAGATCGAGATTCTCGCCGGGGGCGATCTGGTGATCAGCTACCTGACCGAGGCCGACTACCGCGAGGCCGGAGCCGGCGAGGAGATGACCGAGGGGATCATCGACCATCTGCGCTCGATCGAGGGGGTCAGGGTGGCCGCAATGGTCCGTGATCAGGTGAGCCGTGGTCACGCCCGGCGCAAGGTGAGCCTCCGGGCGGCCGATGACCGGACCGACGTCTCGGCAGTTGCCCGGTTCTTCGGAGGCGGCGGTCACGTCCGGGCGGCCGGCTGTTCGACCGACCTCGAGATCGACGAGTTCACCGCCGAGGTCGTCCGCCTGATCGCGGAGCAGGCGGCCGGCGACGAGCGGTAGGGCAGAGGTGGATCCGACCACGCAGGCGACCGGAGTGCTGGTTGTCGACAAGCCGGCCGGGGTCACTTCGCACGATGTGGTCGCCCGGATCAGGAGGGAGACGGGAGTGAAGGTCGGGCATGCCGGCACCCTGGACCCGTTCGCGACCGGGGTCCTGCTGGTGCTCCTGGGCCGCGCAACCCGACTGCAGCGTTACCTGATGGACCAGCCGAAGACCTACGAAGCCACGGCCCGACTGGGCTGGCGGTCGAGTACCGGAGATCCCGATGGTGTCCTGACCGAGACCGGCCGGATCCCGGGCGATCTCGCCCTGCCGACCGGGACGATCCGGCAGATGGTGCCGATGACCTCCGCGGTGAAGGTCGCGGGTGAGCGCCTCTATCGGCGGGCCCATCGGGGCGAGCACCAGGAGGATCGTCCGGTTCGTGAGGTCAGCGTGTACCGGGCGGAACTGCTCGAATCCGGCCGTGGCGAGGCCCGGTATCGGGTCGAAGTCAGCGCCGGAACCTACGTGCGGACTCTGATCGAGACGCTCGGGGATGCCTACTGTTCCGCCTTGAGGAGGACCGCGGTCGGACCGATCGGGATTGATCGGGCGGGTGACCTGCTCGGTCCCGCCGAGGCCCTCTCCTTCCTGCCCCGGGCTGTGCTCAACGAGGCCCAGGCCCGGGACATCGGGCACGGACGAACCCTGCCGATCGCGGAACTCGAGCTTCCCGGGGACCGGCCGGGCGGGTTGGCTCTGGTGCACCGGGATAACCTGATCGCAGTGGCCCATCGAAGCGGCGAAGAGATCAGGCCTGATGTCGTCCTGGAGCCGGTCCAGTGATCAAGGTCACTCCGCTCTACGAGGCGGAACCGCGCCCACGCAGAGTTGCAATCGGTACCTTCGACGGGGTACACGTCGGTCATCGTGCCGTGATCGCCGGGGCCGACACCGTGCTCACCTTCGAACCTCATCCCGTGGCGGTGCTGAACCCGGCTGCCGCACCGAAACTGATCATGCCGTTCGAGGTCAAGCGAGACGTGCTGGACGGTCTCGGAATCAGGGAGATGATCGTGATCCCGTTCGACCGCGAGTTCACCCGGATCACGGCCGAAGAGTTCATCGATCAGATCATCATCGAACGGCTCGCGGCCACCGAGGTCTCGGTCGGGGAGAACTTCCGGTTCGGGACCAGGGCAAAGGGGACGCCGGAGATGCTTGCCGAGCGCGAGCAGTTCGTGACCAGGGTGGAACCGCTGGTCGAGGTCGACGGTGAGACCGTGTCCTCGACCCGGATCCGGGCCCTGGTGGCTGCCGGGGAGATGGCCGAGGCGCGACGCTGTCTCGGGGTGCCGTTCATGGTTGAAGGAACCGTCGTCAGCGGCGACCAGCGAGGTCGTGAGCTGGGGTTTCCGACCGCCAACATCGTTCCCGACGACCGTCTCGTCAGCCCCGGGCACGGGGTGTATGCGGCGTTTGCCGACGGTCTTCCGGCGGCGGTGAATATCGGGGTCAGGCCGACCTTCGAGACCGGTCGCGGTGTGTTGATCGAGGCCTATCTCCTCGACCAGGAGATCGATCTTTACGGGCGCACCCTGAGAATCGCGTTCGTGGAGAGGCTCCGGGGTGAACGGCGATTCGAATCTCCGGAGGCGCTGGTTGCCCAGATGAAGCTCGACGCGGAGAAGACCCGGGCCGTCTGTGGTAGCTTCCAGCGGCCGTGACCGGGACCCGGAGCGGTCCCGAAACAAGGAAAGACCAAAAAGACTTATGACTCTCACCAAAGAAACCAAAGCCGACCTGGTCAGCAAGTACGGCAAGAAGGACGGGGACACCGGTTCGACCGAGGTCCAGGTGGCGCTGCTCACCGAACGAATCAACGATCTGACCGAGCACCTCCGTGACCACGGCAAGGACCATCACTCCCGCCGGGGGCTCCTGATGCTGGTCGGAAAGCGTCGACGCCTGCTGCGCTACCTCGAACGCAACGACCTCGAGCGTTACCGCGCTCTGGTCGCGGATCTCGGCCTGCGCCATTGATCGAGACCGGCGCCCGGGCGCCCGGTTTCACTCTCGCCGACCACACCGGACGCGAGGTATCGCTCGACGACTTCACCGGCCGCCGGGTCCTGCTCGCCTTCTATCCGCTTGATTTCAGCCCGGTCTGCTCCGACCAGATGACCCTCTACCGGCGACTGAAGCCGGAGCTCGAAGCGGCCGGGGTGACCCTGATCGGAATCTCGGTCGACTCGGCCTTCGCCCACAAGGCGTTCCGCGACCAGCTCGACCTCGACATCGCCCTGCTGGCCGACTTCGAGCCGAAAGGGGCCGTGGCGCGGTCCTACGGTGCCTACATCGATGGCGCCGGCCACTCCAACCGTTCCCTGGTCCTGATCGGGGCAGACGGCACCGTCGAGTGGGTCTACGAAACCGGGACGCCGCTCGAAATCCCCCCGCCCGACCTGCTGATCGAAGCAATCTCCTAGCCCCCAAACCCGGCCAGTTCGTTCTGGAGCCGATTTTGGCGATATGGCTTCCACTATCGGCTCCAGAACGGTGTTGGCTTGGCCTTTGGGGAACTCGGTCCGGGGAAGTTCGCATTTTGCGGGGGAGGCGCCTTCCGCCGGGGCGTTATCTGTACGCTTGTCCCTGACAAGAGAACGACAGTTCTGAGTACAGATGGTCACCAACCGGGTGACCGAAGGGAAAAATCAAGACCCGATGAGTATTTTTGAGACCACGCGTGTAAGCGCACGCGTCGGTGACGAGGAGATCTCCTTCGAGACGGGCAAACTGGCCAAGCAGGCCAGCGGCTCCGTAGTGGTACGCAGTGGCGACACGGTCGTGCTGTCAACCGCGACGATGGGCGGTCTGCGCGACGTCGACTTCCTGCCGCTGACCGTTGACGTCGAGGAGCGGATGTACGCGGCCGGAAAGATCCCCGGCTCCTTCTTCCGTCGCGAGGGTCGTGCCGGCGAGAAGGCCACCCTGACCGCCCGCATGATCGACCGGCCGATCCGGCCGCTCTTCCCCAAGGGCTGGCACTTCGAGACCCAGCTGGTCACTATCCCGATGTCGGTCGACCACGAGCATCCGTACGACATCCTCGCGATGAACGGGGCCTCGGCTGCCCTGGCGATCTCCGAGATCCCGGTTGCCAAGCACGTCGGTGCAGTCCGGATCGGCAAGCTCGACGGCGATTTCGTGGTCAATCCCGACGAGGAGGATCAGGAGAACCTCGATCTCGACCTGATCGTTGCCGGTACCGATGAAGCGATCCTGATGGTCGAGGCCGGTGCGAACGGTGTGACCGAGGCCGAAATCCTCGATGCGCTCGATATCGCCCACGGCGAGATCAAGCGCCTGGTTGCAGCAATCGAGGAACTCCGGCTGAAGGTCGGCAAGGAAAAGCTCGTCGTCGATGCCCCCGGGATCGACGAGGGACTGCTCGCCCAGATCCGCAACTCGCACGGCCAGGCTCTGGTTGATGCGATCGCCACCACCGGCAAGCTCGAGCGCTACGAGGCAATCGCCCGGGTCAAGGAGGACGTGATCACCGGTTACGCCGTCCCGACCGGAGACGAGGCAGCCGACGCGGCCCGCAAGTCCGAGGTCGGAACCGCCTTTGACGCGGTTGAGAAGGACACGATCCGGAAGGCGATCGCGGTCGACAAGAAGCGCCCCGACGGTCGCGCCCAGGACGAGATCCGGCCGATCGAGTGCGAGGTCGACATCTCGCCGCGGGTCCACGGTTCCGCCCTGTTCACCCGGGGGGAAACCCAGATTCTCGGCAACGTGACCCTGGGAACGACCCGGATGGACATGCGGGTCGACGGGCTCGGCCTGGAAACCACCAAGACCTTCTGGCACCACTACAACTTCCCGCCGTTCTCGGTCGGTGAAGCCGGGTTCATGCGCGGTCCGAAGCGCCGGGACATCGGGCACGGCGCTCTGGCCGAACGCGCCCTGTCCCCGGAGATCCCCGACCAGGAGGAGTTCCCGTACGTGATCCGTGCGGTCTCCGAGACCCTGGAATCAAACGGCTCCTCGTCGATGGGGTCGGTCTGTGCTTCCTCGATGGCGATGCAGGCCGCCGGCATCCCGGTCGGTGCTCCGGTCGCCGGTGTCGCGATGGGCCTGATCAAGGAAGGCGATGACTACATAGTCCTGACCGACATCGCCGGGGTCGAGGATCACCTCGGTGACATGGACTTCAAGGTGGCCGGAACCGCTGAAGGGATCAACGCCCTTCAGATGGACATCAAGATCACCGGAGTCACCTTCGAGATCCTGCGCGACGCACTCGAGCAGGCACGGAAGGGACGGCTCTTCATTCTCGGCAAGATGGCCGAGGCGATCGACGGCCCGCGGGCCGAACTCTCGCCACACGCGCCGCGGATCGAGTCGATCAAGATCGACCAGGAAAAGATCGGTGCCGTGATCGGCAAGGGTGGCGAGACGATCCGCGGTCTCTGCGAGGAGTTCGAGGCCGAGATCGACGTCGAAGACGACGGGACTATCCGGATCTACGCCCCGACCGGAACCCAGGTCGAGGAGGCGGTTTCCCGAATCCAGTCGATGACCAAGGAAGCCGAGATCGGCGACCGGTACCAGGCAGCCAAGGTCGTGAAGACCACCACCTTCGGTGCGTTCGTCGAGCTGACCAAGGGAACCGACGGTCTGCTGCACATCTCGAACGTGAAGCCCGGTGGACGGGTCGAGACGGTCGAAGAGGTGCTCGAATCCGGCACCGAGATCGATGTGACGGTGGCCGAGGTCGACCGTGAACGCGGGCGGATCGGCCTGCGGCTCAGCGACGACCCGGCAATCGCCGGCAAGAGCCCGGAAGAGATCGCGGCTCTCGGCTCAAACTCGGGCGGTGGACGCGGTGGACGCGGCGGCCGGGACGGCCGTGACGGCGATCGGCGTCGGCGGCGGGAGCGTCGCAACTAGATGAGCAACGAACCCGGGGCAGCGACCGTATCCGAGGCAACCTCCGGTGTTCGCGTGATCACCGAGGCGGTCCCCTCGGTGCGGTCGGTGGCCCTCGGCCTCTGGGTCCGAACCGGTTCGCGTGACGAAACCCCCGCCCAGGCGGGGGTTTCGCATTTTCTGGAGCATCTGCTCTTCAAGGGAACCGCGGATCTCACCGCGATCGAGATCTCGGAACGCTTTGACGGTCTCGGTGCCTCCTTCAATGCGGCTACCGGCAAGGAGTCGACCCATCTTCACGCCCGTTTCCTCGACGACCACACCGACGAGGTGTTCTCGCTGCTGGGAGAGATGCTGCTCAGGCCGACCTTCCCGGACGTCGATTCGGAACGGGAGGTCGTCCTTGAAGAGATCGCGATGTACGAAGACGAACCATCGGACCGGGTTCACGACTATCTGGCCGAGGCCGTCTTCGGCGACAGCCCGCTCGGGCGGCGCATTCTCGGACAGGCCGAGGTGGTCTCCGGGATTCCGGTGCCGGACATCGCCGCCTTCCACGCCCGACGCTACACGGCCGGAAACCTGGTCATCGCCGCAGCCGGAAACGTTGACCACGCCGAGATCCTCGAGCTGGCCGAGTCGCTGGACCCCGCGCCGGGGGACTGCCACCGGATCGATCCGGCGGACCCTCTGCCCGGGGGGCAGTTCGTGTTCGCCGAAAAGGACACCGAGCAGTACCACGTCTGTTTCGGAGCCCCCGGGATTCCGCGAGGCGACGAGCGTCGCTTCGCTCTGGCCGTGCTGGACTCGATCCTTGGCGGCTCCAGCTCCTCCCGGCTCTTCCGCGAAGTCCGCGAAGACCGGGGACTGGCCTACGCCGTCGGCACCTACTCCGACCAGTACACCGACACCGGCCTGGTCGCGGCCTACGTGGGAACCCGGGAGGACAATGTCGAACAGGCCTGCGAAGTGATCGCGGGAGAGCTCGAGCGAATCCGGAGCGAGCCGGTCAGCCCGGAGGAACTCGCCCGTGGCAAGGAACACGTCAAGGGCCGGCTGGTACTGGCCGGGGAGTCCAGCGCGGCGCGGATGGGACGAATCGCCCGGGCCCTGCTGCACGGGCTGCCGATCCTGACCGTCGACGAGATGCTGAGGCGGGTCGACCGGGTCGAGATCGACGACCTCACCGCGCTCGCTGCGGAGCTGTTCGCCCAGCCGCGAATGTCGACCGCGGCAGTCGGGCGGGACCGGGAACGGTTCCGTTCGGCTGCCCAGCCAATCAGCGGAGGGCTGGCGGCATGACCGGACCGGAAGCGGGACGTCCGATCCGGGTCGGGGTCGCCGGGGCAGCGGGACGCATGGGATCGACCGTCTGCGGGGCGGTTGAAGCAGCCGACGGCATGGAGTTGACCGGCAGGGCCGATCCGGCCCTGAACACGGAGCTGGAAGCGATCCTGCCCGGGATCGATGTTCTGGTGGAGTTCACCACGCCGGACACATCGCTGGAAAACTCGATCGCCGCAATTGAAGCGGGGGTGCACGTGGTGGTCGGCGCAACCGGTTTCGACCTCGGAGCGCTCCGCGAGGCGTCCGAGGCATCCACCACCGGTGCGAACTGCTTTGTCGCGCCCAACTTCGCGATCGGCGCGGTGCTGCTGATGACCCTCTCACAGCAGGTCGCGAAACACATGCCTGAATGCGAGATCATCGAGCTGCACCACCCGGCCAAGCTCGACGCACCCTCGGGGACAGCGGCTCGCACAGCCGAACTTCTTGCCGCTGCCGGCGGCAACGTTCACGAGCCGATCCACTCGGTAAGGCTGCCCGGTCTGGTCGCACATCAAGAGGTCCTTTTCGGGGGCCAGGGCCAGACGCTCTCAATCCGGCACGACAGCATCGACCGTTCGTCCTTCATGCCCGGTGTGGTGCTCGCCGTCCGCCGGGTTGGTCAACTCGACGACCGCTTCACGGTCGGACTGGAGAAACTTCTCGATGAGTAACGAACTCACCTGGCTTGACGCCACCGCAATGGCTGGCCTTGTCGCCCGCGGCGAGGTGACACCGGAAGAGCTGGTTGAGGCGGCGATCTCGCGGGCCGAAGGTCTCAACCCGCTGCTCAACGCGATCATCCACCCGTTCTATGACGAAGCCCGTAACGAGGCGACCGGAGATTTGCCGGACGGACCGTTCCGTGGGGTGCCGTTCCTGCGCAAGGACCTCGGGGCCACGATCGCGGGGGAGCCGTACCACATGGGAAGCCGGATCCTGAAGGAGATCGGCTTCCGGGCGCCGGTCGACTCCAGCCTCGCCCGTCGATTCCGGGCGGCGGGACTGGTGACGATCGGCAAGACCAACACTCCGGAGTGGGGCATCGTGCCGACCACCGAACCGGCAGCCTACGGTGCGACCAGGAACCCCTGGGACACCGGCCGCAGTCCGGGAGGCTCCAGCGGCGGTTCGGGCGCCGCGGTAGCAGCCGGGATCGTTCCGGTCGCTCACGCCAACGACGGCGGCGGGTCGATCCGGATCCCGGCCTCGGTGAACGGACTGGTCGGCCTGAAGCCGTCACGGGCCCGGGTATCGGAAGCTCCGGTGACCGGAGACACGATGTCCGGACTGGTCTCGGACTTCATTCTCGCCCGATCGGTTCGGGATGTTGCCGCGATGCTCGACTGGGTCAGTGGTCCCGAACCGGGCGATCCGTATGCGGCACTGCCTCCGGAACGCCCCTACCGCGAGGAGTTGAACCGGGAACCCGGGAAGATGCGGATCGCGCTCCTGACCGAGCCGCTCACCGATGACACCTTCGCGCCGGTAGTCGTGGCCGCCGCCGAACGGGTTGCCGGACAGCTTGAGTCGATCGGGCACGAGATCGAGCGGCCCGACCTCTCCGGAGCGGCCGGGGGAGTGGACCTCTTCCCGACCTTCATGACCCGATGGGCGGCCGGCGAGGCGGCGACCGCCTCGATGATCGAAGGGATCATCGGCCGACCGCTGACCGCGGACGACGTGGAACCGTTGACCTGGGCTCTGATCGAGCAAGGCAGGAAAGAAAGCGGGGCCGACTATCTGGACGCCATCACCCGCCACCAGTTCCTCGGCCGGATTGTCGCCGGACTCCACGAAGGCGGGATCGACCTGATCATGACCCCGACCGTCGGACAGCTGCCCCAGCCGCTCGGCAGCTACGACGACTCCGGGCCGGACCCGATGGACGCGATGATCACGGCCCGCGGTTTCGCCTCGTTCACCGGCCTGTTCAACGCCACCGGACAGCCGGCGATCTCGCTGCCGCTGGCCGAGCACAACGGCCTGCCGGTCGGGATTCAGTTCGCTGCTCCAATCTGGCACGAGGACCGGCTGATTCGGCTCGCCGGACAGCTCGAACAGGCGATTCCGTGGGCCGACCGGCACCCCGAACCCGGGGCCGGCGGAGATCCCGCCTGAATCGAATATGGTGCGGGCGTGAATCAGATTCAGGGAGTAATCACGGCGATGGCGACCGTCTTCGCCGAAGACGGGACGGTCGATCTGCCCCAGACCCGGGCGCTCGCCGCCCGGCTGGTCGAACAGGGGTCACACGGCCTGGTGCTGGCGGGAACCACCGGGGAATCACCGACCCTCGAAGACGACGAGAAGCTCCGCCTGCTGACCGAGGTGAGAGCCGAGGTCGGGGGCGGCACGACCCTGATTCTCGGCACCGGCTCCAACGACACCCGGCACTCGGTCGAGCTGACCAAGGCTGCGGCCGAAGCGGGGGCTGACGCCGGCCTCGTGGTCACCCCCTACTACAACCGCCCGAGCGAACGCGGCATCCGGGCTCATTTCGAAGCGGTGGCTGCCGGCGCTCCGGACCTGCCCCTGGTGATCTACAACATTCCGGCACGGGTCGTGGTCAACATTCCGGTTGCCCTGCTGGCGGAACTGGCCGAGATCCCGAATGTTGTCGCGGTCAAACAGGCCAATGACGATGATCTCGCCCCGGTGCCCGGTCTCGACCTCTTTGCCGGGAACGATGTCGGGTTCCTGCCCACCCTGAAGCTCGGCGGCAGGGGCGGGATCCTGGTCGCGTCGCACGTCGTCGGCCCCGAGATGCGGAAGATCTGGGATCTCTGGCGGGACGGCCGGGAGGACGAGGCGGCGGAACTGGACTCGCGACTTCAGCCGGTGTACGAGGCCATGGGTCTGGCCGGCAACCCGACCTCGGTCAAGGCCTGCCTCGAGATGGCCGGGGTCTGTTCCGCGCGGATGCGCCTGCCGATGGTCGAGGCGACCGAAGACGAAAAGTCCCGGATCCGGCAACTGCTCGGCCAGGCCGGAGTCAACCTCGGATGAGCGACAGCCTGCGTCTCCTGCCACTGGGCGGGCTCGGCGAGATCGGCAAGAACATGATGGTCGCGGAGTACCGCGACCGGATCGTCGTGATCGACGCCGGCCTGATGTTCCCGACCCCGGAAATGCTCGGGATCGACCTGGTGCTACCCGACTTCGAGTACCTCCGCGGCCGGGCGAAAGACATCGAGGCGATCGTCCTGACCCACGGCCACGAGGACCACGTCGGGGCCCTGCCGTACCTCCTGCGGGAGATCGGCATGCCGAAAGTGATCTACGGCGGCCTCCTCACCGTCGGCATGGTCCGGTCGAAGCTGGACGAACACAAGCTCGGCGGGGCACCCCTGACCGAACTTCCGGCCGGCGAAGTGGTCTCGGCCGGTCCCTTCACGATCGAGCTGGTACACCTCTCGCACTCGATTCCGGACATGCGCGGGGTGGTTCTCGGCACCGATCTCGGCAAGGTTTTCTTCACCGGGGACTACAAGTTCGATCAGACCCCGGTCGACGGTAGACCGGCGGACGTCGCCCGGCTCGCCCGTCTGGGCAGCGAGGGACTGCTCGCACTCTGTGGTGACTCGACCAATGCGGACCGCCTGGGCGTCGCCCCGTCGGAGTCCAGCGTGGGCCCGGCCCTGTACGACGCATTCTCCGCCTGCGAGGGGCGCATCATCGTCACCTCGTTCGCATCCAACATCCACCGGGTACAGCAGGTGATCGACGCCGCGGTCCGGCTCGATCGAAAGGTCGCGCTGGTCGGCCGATCGATGCGCAAGAACTTCAACATCGCGTCCAACCTGAGCATGGCCAACGCCCCCGAAGGGACCCTGATCCAGCCCCGGGAGATCGAGGACTTTCCGGACGAACGGGTGGTCGTGATCAGCACCGGCTCCCAGGGCGAACCCTTCTCGGCTCTGCGTCGGATGGCCAACAACGACCATCGCGACATCGAGCTCCATTCCGGTGACACCGTGGTCTTCTCGGCCACTCCCGTACCCGGAAACGAACGCGCCGTGAACGAGACGATCGACCGGATCTACGAGATCGGCGCCACCGTGATCACGGCGAAGGACCGTCCGATCCACGCGTCCGGTCACGGGTCACGGGAGGAAATCAAGATGATGCTGAACCTGACCCGGCCGAAATACGTGATGCCGGTCCACGGCGATTTCCAGCGGATTCGACTTCACGCCGAGCTGGCCCGCTCGGTCGGAATTCCCGACGAGAACATCTTCCGCGGACGGAACGGTCTTCCCCTGGAGATCGGCCCAGACGGAGCCGCCTTCGGGGAGGAGGTCGGGGGTGGAGTGATCTTTGTCGACGGCGTGGAACTCGCCGACCCGAACGATGCCACGCTTCGGGACCGACGGACGATCTCGGACGACGGAATCGTGATCGTGGTCGCGACCATCGCCGCCGAGAACGGTGAGATCGTGGCTGATCCGGAGCTCATAGCCCGCGGGACCATCAGCCTCGGCGAGGACCCCGACCTGCTCGACGACCTCGCCGATACTGTCGAAGAGAGCCTCGAGAAGGCGGCCGGATCCGGGGTCCGTGACCTCGATCTGATCCAGGGCGACCTCCACGATGCGGTTGCCGGCTTCATCCACCGGAAGCTGAGGGCTCGGCCGTTGGTGGTGCCGGTAGTAGTCGAAGTCTGAGGGGCGGGTGGGCTCAGGAACCACCGGCCGTCCGCTGGCGGCGTCATGTCGTTCGCGGGCTTGCCGACGCATTTCCAATGCGACGGCTTCACCCACTCACTCAAGTCCTTGCCCGCGAACGGCCGGTACGGAATCTCCGGCGGGAGCCCCGCAATCCGTGATAGAAAGCGGTGCAGAGGATTCACCCAAGGGAGGGACTATGAAGAGGCTGGTTGTTCTGCTGGTGACCGCACTTGCGGCAGGATTCGTGTGGAGCGCGGGGTCGGCATCGGCGGCGCCCTCGGCACTCGGGATTCCGTGCTCCCAGGCCGGTGACAACTCCTACCTGTGCGGCAACACCAGCCCGCGGAGCACCGCCACCACCTGGGATGGAATGCCGATCGATGTGAATGTCGCGCTACCGGATCCCGGGACCTTCGGTTCGGGCCCATATCCGCTGGTGATGATCTTCCACGGCTACGGGCAGGCGAAAATCGGTTTTGGCGAGATGAAGCGTTACACGGACGAAGGATACGCCGTCTTTTCGATGTCCGATCGCGGCTTCTACCAGTCCTGCGGTCAGCCCGACTCGGTGACCGCCGACCCGGTCGGCTGTGCCGGGCAGTACGTACGCCTGATGGACGCCAGATACGAGGTGCGGGATGCCCAGTACTTCGCCGGTCGCCTTGCTGACGAAGGTCTGGTGCAGCCGACGAAGATCGCCGCCACCGGAAACTCCTACGGGGGCGGGATGTCAATGGCCCTGGCGGCCCTGAACGACCGCACCATGATGCCGGATGGACTGCTTGTGCCGTGGACCAGCCCGGATGGAAAGGCAATGGCCTTGGCGGCAGCTGCCCCGTTTGCCCCCTGGACCGACCTCGCCTATGCCCTGGCCCCGAACGGACGCACGCTGGACTACCTGCGGGACAACCGGTACGACCCGGATCACGTCGGAGTGTTGAAACAGTCGATCACCAACGGGCTCTTCATGGCCGGCAACGCGGTCGGGAGATACGCCCCGGCCGGTGAACTCCCGTCGGCCGACCTCGAGGGCTGGCTGAACCTGATCAACCAGGGCGAGCCCTACCAGAACAAGCCGGAGGTGGCCGACATGATCGGTGAACTGACCAACTTCCACTCCTCCTACTATCTCGACCACAGTCGGGCACCGGCACCGACCCTGATTGGAGCCGGTTTTACCGACGACATCTTTCCGGTGGATGAGGCTGTGCGCTTCTACCACCGGACAAGAGCCGAACACTCCGGAACACCGATCGCCCTGATGGTGGCCGATTTCGGTCACCAACGGGCTCAGAACAAGGGACCGGAACTCGCTGCCTGGAGTGACCTCCAGCTGCGTTGGATCAACTGGTATCTGGCCCACAAGGCGCCGAAGCCGAACAACGAGGTGACCGCCTGGACCGAGACCTGCCCGGCGAGCGCTCCGTCCGGCGGTCCCTACCGGGCCGGTGACTGGGCTTCGCTCGCCGCGGGTGAAATCACCGTGCAGGGCGGAAAGGCCGAACAGGTGATCAAGCCGTGGGGTGGAAGCAGGGATGTCGCCAACGCATTCGGTGTCCTCGGCCCGGGTGCCTGCGCCGCACCGGACGGGGCTCGCGAGCCGGGAACGGCCAACTACGAATCGGCACCGGCACCGGCCGCGGGCTTCACGGTGCTCGGTTCACCAACCGTGATCACCGACCTCGGGGTCACCGGCAGTGGATCCGAGATCGCCGCCCGGCTCGTTGACGTCGCCCCGGACGGCACCAAACAGCTCGTCGCCCGACAGCTCTACCGGGCCGACCGGGACGGCTACCAGGTGTTCCAGCTTCACCCCGGGGCCTGGACCTTCGCCGCCGGTCACGTCGCGCGACTCGAACTACTGCCAAAGGACGGACCGAGCAGCGCTGCAGGGGGCACACTCTCGAACTACGGCAGACCATCGGACCAGCAGCAGGCGATCACGGTGAGGGACCTGGTACTCAGGCTGCCGGTCACGGAACCGGCCGGTTCGCTCCGTGGTCTGGTCAAGGCCGTCAGTCCGAGAGTCCTGCCCGATGATCGGGGACCCGTGGCGTTGGCCCGCGGCTACCTCGGTTCGATCCCGATGAAGGGCTGGACTGCCAGCCGGAAGACCATCCTGCGCGCAGTTGGTCCGGCTCGGGCAAAGGGACGGACGGTTCGGATCCATGTTTCCTGCATCACCAGTGCCCCGAAGTGCGACCGCTCCCGAATCACGATCCGGGCAAGGGTCAAGGGCCGCAACGTGACGGTTGCGACCCGTGGCGGGATCAGCGTCGCCCCCGGAACCTCCCGTTCGATTGCCCTCCCGCTCTCGGGCCGGGCCCGGAATCTCATGCGGGAACGCCGGGTGACCAAGAGGCGAAACGGCCGCCGGGTAAAGATCCGCGTCCAGGGGGTACGGAAGCTCCGGATCAGGGTTGAGATCTCCAGCGGTGCCAGCCGGTCCACCACGGCAACTGTCCTGAAAAGGACCGGCCCGGTCCGTTAGAACCGGGTCGGCGGGGGCAGTGACCAGATACAGCAAGACCGCCGGGCCGGGGGAGGGGGAGAGGCTCGACGGTCAGTGCTGAAAAAGTGAACCCGCCGGGGCAGTCTGGGGGAGATCCCCGACGGGTCCATGTGTCTCGTCCGCGAAGAAAGATAGATCCCGGTCATAAATCGGCGCTAAAGCTCCCCTAACGATTTCCTACCGGTTTGCGAACCCCCGTCGACGGAGCCATTCCGGGTTGCCAGCGGCAGAGCGACGGTGAACTCGGCACCACCGATCGGTGAGTCACCGACGCTGACCGTGCCGCCGTGCCGCTCGGCGATCGCCTTGACGATCGCCAGCCCGAGCCCGGTCCCCTTGCCGCCGGCCCGATCGAGAGGGCCGACGCCACGCACAAAACGATCGAAGATCTCCGGCTTGATCGCGGCCGGAATACCGGGTCCGTCGTCGCTGACCGTGAGGATGGCGGTTCCCCCGGCCTGATCGGCGGTGGTGGCGACGATGATCCTCGACCTCCCGCCGACATGCCGGATCGCGTTGCCGATCAGGTTCACCGCAACCCGATGAAGCTCGTCGGCCGCTCCCTGGACCGGAACCGGTCCGGTCGACTTCACCTCGATCGTCTGTTGATCGATCAGAGGTTCCAGTTCTGCCACCGCGTCGGCAGCGATCCGTTCGAGATCACAGCCGTCGAAGGCGGCTTCCCTCAAGGCATCGATGCGGGCAAGAACCTGAAGATCGGCGACCAGTCGCCGCATGCGTCGTGAAGATCGCAGCGCCGACTCAACCGCATCAACGTCGTCGTTGCGATCCGCCTGGCGGAGTGAGTCCTCGAGCAGTTCGAGGTTGGCGAGAACGCTGGTGAGCGGGGTTCGAAGTTCATGGGAGGCATCGGCAACGAACTCCCGTTGGCGTCTCAGCAGCCGTTCCTCTTCAGCTCGTGAAAGGGTCAGTTCGTGGAGCATCTCGCTGAAGGTCCGGGTCAACTCGGCAACCTCGTCGTCGCTGACGGGGGTCGCCAGCCGGACCTCGGGGTCCCGGGTGCGCGCGATCTCGCGGGCGGTCGAGGTCAGGACCGAGATCGGCCGCATCGCACGCCTGGAGAGCACCATCGCTCCCAGGGCTGCGAGGAGCGTGGCCCCCAGGACTCCGGCCATTATCGAGAAACGGATGCTGTTGATCGAGTCGGCCAGCCGGTCCTCGGACCGCCCGTATCGGATCCAGCCAGCCACCTGACTCTCATTCTGGGGGTTGATCACCGGCGCGGTAGCGATCTGAAAGCCGTTGAAGGTGGTGACCCCGGACGTGGCGTGAAGGGGTCCCATCGGCGGGTCCTCATCGAGCGGCAGGGAGGTGATGATGCCGCCGGCGGGCCAGTAGTCGATCCGTCCGGCGCTGGGTCCGATCTCTCTTTCAAACGCCTCATCGTCGATGTATGCCGGGCTGACGATCAGGTTCGGGATCTTGGGAAGGGCCTCGGCCAGCTCGTCAGCCTTGCTCATGGTGTCGGCCGCGAAGTTGTCGCGAAGCCGGTTGGTGGCGAGTTGCCCGACCACTACCCCGAAGATCACGAGGATCAGGAAGGTGAGTCCCGCCGAGACCGCGGTCAGCTTCCAGCGGATCGGCCAGTTTGGCGGCCAGTAGCGCGACTCCCTCAGATCCGGGCGGCCCGCTCGATCGGGAGCTGCAGGCGGCCGGTCCGGCCCCGGTTCAGAGGGATCGACCGGGTCCAAGGTCAGGCCCTGATCAGGTATCCGGCCCCGCGCTTTGTCTGCAGGATCCGCTCTTCGCCGCCCTCCTCCAGCTTTCGGCGAAGATTCGAGATGAAGACGTCGATCGTGTTGGTCTCGTCCAGGGGGTCGTAACCCCAAACCTCCTCGAGCAGGCGTTCCCGGGAGATGACCAGACGCTGGTTGCGCATCAGGTACTCAAGCAGTTCGAACTCCCGTTTGGTCAGTTCGAGTTCCCGTTCACCGCGGGAGACCTCCCTGGTGTCCGGATTCAGCCGCAGATCACCGGCGGTGAGCATCGCCGACCCGGTGGGGGGATGACGCCGAAGCAACGCCCTGATCCGGGCCAGAAGTTCGGATCGGTCGAAGGGCTTGACCAGATAGTCGTCGGCTCCCCGGTCGAGGCCGGTCACCCGGTCCTCGGTCTCGGCCCGGGCGGTCAGCATCAGGACCGGAACCTCACTTGATTCGCGCAGCCCCGAGCAGACTTCGAGGCCATCCATGTCCGGAAGTCCGAGGTCGAGCACGACCAGGTCGGGAAGAAACTCGGTGGCTGTGCCCAGTCCGGCCAGACCCTCCCGTTCGGCCCGGACTTCGTATCCCTCACCACGCAGAGTCCGTCGCAGTACATCGACGATCTCCTCGTCGTCCTCGATGATCAGGATCCGACCTTCGCTTCCATCCGGTCCGGCGTACATGGGCTGATTGTAGTCAGCGGACCGGAGGTGGCGTGAACACATCCTGGAGGTGAAACCGGCCGGCTGCGGGCGGGAGGAAACCGGACCGAACCGGCGAAACGGAAGTCATGTTCGTACGTTCATCCAGGCGGGCCTCCGGGCAGCGCCCGAAGTCGGGTGCAGCAAAGAAGCCCAAAGGCAAGGGGGCGGACCCGGACCCGGCGGAGCGGGCTCGGGAGCCACTGACCCAGCGCCAGCTCGACCTGCTCGCCCTCGGTGGTGTGCTGGTCGGCGTATATCTGGTCCTCGTCCTCTATTTCGGCTGGAACGGCGGGCAGCTGGGTCAATCGATCGGAGACGGGCTCAAGTACGTTCTCGGGCTTGGCGCGTTCCTCGTGCCACCCATTCTCTTTGCGGTTGGCGGGGTGGCCTCATTTCGACCGTCGCTGCCGTCATCACGCCCGGTCTGGGCCGGAGCGCTGCTTCTGGCCGGAGGCATGCTGCTCGCACTGGCGGCCGGCACGGCCGGGCTCGCCGGCGGGCGTCCCGACCGGATCGCCTGGTTTGACCCGGGCTGGTTCCCGGATCACGGCGGGGTGATCGGAGAGTCGTTCCACTGGCTGGCCGCCACCCTGTTCCAGCCGTTCGGCGCGCACCTGATCGCGATCTTCGCGGTCCTGGCGGGGGTTCTCCTGCTGACCGGAACCACAATTGCCGCGGTGGTAGGACGGAGCGGGAAGGCGATCCGCCGCGCCGGGAGCAGTTCAGCCGAGGCTACCCGGCGACTGATCCACCTGGGATCGGACCCGGAAGCCGATCGGGAAACGGTCTGCCGCGAGAACGAGGATCCGGTCCCCGAACCGGATGGGGGCGAGGCGGTTACCGCCGCGGTCGACCTCGTCGATGATTCCGGGGCGACCGTCGAGATCCCGGCCCTGCGCGAACCTTCGCCGGTGGAGATCGACATCTGGGGGGAGCCCGGGACCGAGCCCGGAATCTCCTCCCGAACCGAACGACTCGAACCGATCGCGATCTTCGGCGAGGGCAGGGTCACAGCGGACCGGGAAGCCGCCGTCGCCGCGCTCGAACCGGACCGTTCGGACGATCCGACCACGACACTCACCGATGACCTCGAAGAGGAACTCGACGATCTGGAGCGAGAGTTCGATTCGGACGAGGGCGTACCGGAGGTCGAGCTGGAACGCGATCCCGAGCTCGAAACCGACCTCGATCCCGGGGGCCACACGGACCCGACCCAGCTCGAGTTGACCCCGATGGGCAAGCGACGCGGCGCCACGGTGGCCGAGGCTGCAGTCAGCTACCGCAACCCGGCCCGCAAGTTGCTCGACCGCAGCCGCAACGGGAGCGGACCCGATCCAGCCGCGCAGAAGGAGCTTGCCCGGAAACTGGTCGAGACGCTGGGGCATTTCGGGGTTGAAGCAAAGATCGTTGGCGTGGTCACCGGTCCGCACGTTTCCCGCTTCGAGCTGCAACTCGCTCCCGGCACAAAGGTGGCCAAGGTGAGTCAGCTCTCGAACGATCTTGCCTACGCCCTTGCTTCCACCGACATCCGGATCCTGGCGCCGATCCCCGGCAAGCAGGCGGTTGGGGTCGAGGTCCCGAACGAAAGCCGCAAGATGGTCCGGCTGGGGGATATCTACTCGGCCCCGCCCGAGAAGGCTTCACCGCTCTTCGCCTGGCTCGGCAAGGGAATCGACGGCAAGCCGGTCTCGGCCGATCTCGCCTCGATGCCACACGTTCTCGTTGCAGGCACCACCGGTTCCGGCAAGTCCGGCTGCGTGAATGCGGTGCTTTCCTCGATCCTCATGCACGCCTCGCCCAACGATGTGCGGCTGGTTCTGGTCGACCCGAAGCAGGTCGAACTCAACCACTACGAGGCGGTTCCGCACCTGCTTACCCCGGTCGTGACCCAGCCCAAGCTGGCGGCCAACGTGCTGAACAACCTCCTTGCCGAGATGGAAACCCGCTACGGGATGATGAAGGAGGCCCGGGCCCGGAATATCGGCGACTACAACGAGATCATGGAACGGGAAGGCGGGGAGCGACTGCCTCACATCCTCTGCGTGATCGATGAGCTCGCCGACCTGATGATGGTCGCACCGGCCGACGTCGAATCGGCGATCATCCGGCTCGCCCAGAAGTCCCGGGCGACCGGGATCCACCTCCTGCTGGCAACCCAGCGCCCCTCGACCGACATCATCACCGGGACGATCAAGGTGAATATCCCCTCCCGGATCGCGTTCGCGGTCTCATCCCAGACCGATTCCCGGGTGATTCTCGACCAGGGCGGCGCCGAAGCGCTGCTCGGCAAGGGCGACATGCTGTACCGGGGGCCGGGAACCTCGAAGCTGGCCCGGATCCAGGGGGCGTTCGTGGATGAGGAGGAGATCGCGAGGATCACCGATCACTGGTCGGCCCAGGGGGAGCCCGAGTTCGCCCAGGAGTTGTTGAGTGAGAGGGAACCCGCCCGTGAAGAGACCTCCGAGTCCGATTTCGATCCGGATCAGGACGATCTGCTGGACGAAGCAATCCAGCTCGTGGTGGATACCGAAACCGCTTCGGTCTCGATGATCCAGCGGCGGCTGCGGGTCGGATATACCCGGGCGGGAAGACTGGTCGACATGCTGGAACGGCGGGGGGTGATCTCCGGGTACGAAGGATCCAAGCCACGCCAGGTCCTGATCACGGCCGCCGATCTGCCCCGGGTTCTGGGGGGAGGCAGTGGGTCAGGTGCGACGGAAGCGCCCGGGACCGCTGACCCTGCCGGACCCGATCCGGCTGAGCCGGGCCCCACGGCTGCAGATCCGGAAAGTCCGGACGAGGATGCTCACGGTTCGGACGGATAGATTCAGTAGGTGATGATTCGAACCACCCGTCGGCGACGATGAACGAGGGACTTCCCGGGACCGACCAGACGGTGAAGGCCGGCATCCTGGTGACCGGAACCGAGGTTCTTCAGGCGACGATCCGGGACGAGAACGGCCCCTGGCTTTCGGAACGACTCGCCGGCCTCGGGATCGAGCTGGTCGCGACCGTGGTTGTCGCCGACCACCGGGAGGCGGTTGCTCATGCCCTCGGCCAGTTTGCCGGGCTCGGAGCCGACCTGGTGATCACCACCGGCGGGCTTGGTCCGACCGCGGACGACCTGACCGCCGAGGTCGTTGCCGACTTCTGCCGTAGGCCACTCGCGCTCGATCCGGCCATGGAAAACAGGATCGGGGAGATCCTGGCCCGTTTCGCCCGGTCGTCGCCCGCTGCGGTTGATCGGGCAGCCCTCGATGCCGCCAACCGCAAGCAGGCGCTTGTGCCGACCGGAGCGGTCGCTCTCGATCCGGTTGGCACCGCGCCAGGGCTGATCGTTCCCCCGCGATCGGGCGGAGGCCCGCTGGTGCTGGTGCTGCCCGGGCCGCCGCGGGAACTGCGACCGATGTGGGAGGCCGCGCTGGAAGAACCCCTGATGCGGGATCTGATCGGCCGCGCCTCGCCCCTCCACAGTCGCCATCTCCGGATGTTCGGAACTCCGGAATCGGAGTTGGCCATGGCCCTGCGGGAGATCGAAGCGGACGGGACCTCGCTCGAGCCGCTCGAGGTGACGACCTGCCTCAGGCGGGGGGAGGTCGAGATCGATATCCGCTACCGGCCCGGCGGGGAGGAATCCGTGACAGCCCTGACCTCGGCTCTCGCCGCGCGTTTCCCGCGAACTCTCTACAGCCGGGACGGGACGACCATCGACCGGATCGTCGCCGACCTGCTCGGGGGACATCGCCTCGCGGTCGCCGAGTCGTGCAGCGCCGGCCTGTTGGCGGCACGGGTCACCGACCTGCCCGGAGCTTCCGCGTACTTTGCCGGAGGGGTCGTCTCCTACTCGAATCGGGCCAAGCAGGACCTGCTCGGAGTCGACCCGGGGTTGATCGCCCGTGAAGGGGCGGTCTCCGAGGAGGTCGCCCGGGCGATGGCAGTGGGGGCGCTGGATCGCTTCGACGCCGACGTTGCGGTGGCGATCACCGGGATTGCCGGTCCGGACGGCGGCAGCGAAGAAAAGCCGGTCGGCCTGGTTCATTTCAATGCCCGCACCGCCGACGGCAGGGAGAAGGCCGCGGCACCGGTCATCCCGGGCGGTCGGAACGACGTCCGGGAACGCGCCGCCCTGGTGGCGATGCATCTGCTCCGGTGGTTGCTCGGCGGTTCCGGAACCCGGGCGGCCCCGCCGGAGTGATCCGACGTTTGATCCTTTCGGGACACTTCCGTGGCTGAAGCTTTACCCCCGGCGGGCCATGTGTGAGCAGGTCGGAGCAAGGATTGATCCGGACGGAAGGATCCGTTTTCCGTCCGGCCCGGGACGTATGGTTCCAGCACGAACTTGTGTTCGGGTGAACGACACGGACAAGCAAGGCTGCCCGGCGAGGGCAGGGATTGGCGGAACAGATGAGTGGCAAGCGATCGAACGACATGGAGCCGGCAACCGAGAAGGAGGCCAAGGCCCGGACCGCGGCACTCAATGCCGCCCGCAGCCAGATCGAGAAGCAGTTCGGGACCGGCCTGCTGATGAAGTTGGGGGATCAGGCCGCGAAGAACGTCGAGTCAATCTCGACCGGCGCCCTGCCGCTCGACATCGCACTCGGGGTCGGCGGAATCCCTCGTGGGCGGATCGTGGAGATTTACGGTCCTGAGTCTTCGGGCAAGACCACCCTCGTCTACCACATCATCGCGGAAGCCCAGAAGCGGGGTGGCGTGTGTGCCTTCGTCGATGCGGAACACGCGATCGATCCGATCTATGCCCGGCGGATCGGGGTGAACACGGATGAACTGCTGGTTTCCCAGCCGGATTACGGGGAGCAGGCACTCGAGATCGTGGACGTCCTGACCCGCTCCGGAGCGGTGGACGTGGTTGCAGTGGACTCCGTGGCCGCGCTGACCCCGCGGGCCGAACTGGAAGGACAGATGGGAGAGGTAACCGTCGGTCTTCAGGCGAGGCTGATGTCCCAGGCGCTTCGGAAGCTGGCTGGAAACCTGAACCGGGCCAACACACTCTGCCTCTTCACCAATCAGATCCGGGAGAAGATCGGAGTTTCCTTCGGCTCCCCGGAAACCCAGCCCGGAGGCCGGGCGTTGAAGTTCTACTCCTCGCAGCGGCTCGATATCCGGCGGATCGAGACCCTCAAGGACGGAACCGAGGCGGTCGCCAACCGGGTCCGGGTGAAGGTGGTGAAGAACAAGGTGGCCGCACCGTTCAAGCAGGCCGAGTTCGACATCGAGTACGGCTTGGGGATCTCGCGGGAAGGCAGCCTGATCGATCTCGGGATCGAACATGACCTGGTTCAGAAGTCGGGATCCTTCTTCTCCTACGGTGAGACCAGGCTTGGCCAGGGACGCAACAACTCGAAGCAGTTTCTCGCCGAGAATCCGGACATCGCACTCGAGATCGAGACTCGAATCCTCGGGAAGCTCGGGATCTCCCGGGACGGAGAGCCGATCACCGACAGCAGCGCGGATGAGAACGGGAAGGATTCCGTGAAACCGGTGCTGAAGGAAGCGGCCCGAACTGAACGCAAAGCCGCCTGAAAAGGAGCTGCTGGCCCGCGCCCTGGCGGCGATCGGACGGAAGGAGCGGACCGAGGCCGAAATGCGGGTCTGGCTGGCCGAACGCGAGGATGACCCGGAACTGGTCGAGCAGACAGTCCGGTTTCTGACCGAGAACCTGGCGCTCGATGACGTGCGTTTCAGCCGGGTGTTTGCCGATGACAAACGGGACCTCGCCGGCTGGGGCGCACGCCGAATCGAAACCACCCTGCGGGAGCGCGGAATTGCCCCGGAGCTGGCGCGGGAGGTGGCCTCCGGACCGGGTGAAAGCGAAGTTGACCGAGCGGTGCGGGTCCTGGCGGAACGCGGCAGTCAGGTCGACTCCGACCGGGAACGGGGGCGGGCCCTCGGTCTTCTGGCGAGGAAGGGCTACTCCGCGGAGGATGCCTACGCGGCGATCCGCCGTCTGAGAAACGCCGCCTGACCGCAAGATCCGGGGATAGGATCCCGGCATCGTGTCACCGGGTTTCTTCAGATCACTGTTTCAGCGGTCGGACGACGACCGGGCCGGGACCGGGGACGACCCTCCGGAGCCGGTCCGTAACGACGCCCACGCCGTTCGGCTCGCGGAGGTCATCCGGCGCGAGGAGAAGCTTCGGCGGGATCAGGAGGAGGTACTGGACCGGGAGCGGGAAACGGCCAGGCTGGCCGGCCGCCTGGACCTTCGGGAGCAGGAGCTCACCGATCAAGCCGCTGCCCTCCGGTCGGCCCGGCGGGAGCAGGAGGCCGCGCTCGAACGAACCGCCGGGCTCGGTCCGGAAGAGGCCCGGAAGATTCTGCTCGCCCGGGTCGAGGAAGAGAACTCCCGGGAGATCAGCCTGAGGGTGAGGCGGGCCGAGGACGAAGCTCGCCTGGAGGCTGACCGTCGCGCACGCGGGATCCTTGCCGTCGCCATGCAGCGGCTCGCCGCGGCCCGGACGATCGAGGGGAACACCACCACTGTCCGGCTTCCGGGAGAGGAAATGAAGGGCCGGATCATCGGCAAGGACGGGCGCAACATTCGCACGCTCGAAGGTCTGACCGGAGTGGACATCGTCATCGACGAGACGCCGGAAACGGTGGTTCTGTCCAGCTTCGATCCGGTGCGGCGAGAGATCGCCAGGCTGACGCTGGAGCAGCTGATCGCCGACGGAAGGATCCACCCGGCGTCCTGCGAGGCCGCATTCACGGAGGCGGAGTCCCGGATCGGGGAAGTGATGATCGATGCGGCGAACGGGGCGCTGCTGGAGGCGAAGGTGACCGGGGTCCACCCGGAACTGGTGAGACTGCTGGGTCGCCTCCGGTTCCGCACCTCGTACAGTCAGAACGTCCTCGCCCATCTGGTCGAGTGCGCCAATCTCGCGGCGATGATGGCGGCCGAGTTGGGCGCCTCGGTCGAACTGGCCCGCCGGGGAGCGATGCTCCATGACATCGGCAAGGCGGTGAGCCATGAGGTCGAGGGTTCGCACGCCGAGATCGGGGCGCGGGTCGCCCGCCGCTTTGACGAAGGCGAGTCGGTCGTCCACTCGATCGCGGCCCACCATGGCGAGGTCGAGGCCACCACGGTCGAAGCGGTGATCGTCCAGGCCGCCGACGCCATCTCGGCCGCCAGACCCGGCGCGCGCACCGACTCGCTCGAACAGTATGTCTCACGCCTGAGCGACCTGGAGCAGATTGCCTCACGTCCAGACGGAGTGCGGAAGGTATACGCGATGAAGGCCGGACGCGAAATCAGGGTGATCGTCGACCCCGGAGAGGTCACCGATTCGGATCTGCCGGTGATCAGCCGGCAGGTTGCCGCCGCAATCGAACGAGAGATGAACTTTCCCGGCCAGATCAGGATCACCGTGATCCGTGAGCTGCGGAGCAGTTCCACCGCCCACTAGAGGTGTGGCCAAAAAGTCCCGAGGGTATGGGGCCTGTCCCGTTCTCGTGTCAGCACCGGACCTGCCGTGCCGCCGGGACGCCCGGTGAGTCGTTAAGCTCAGCTGCAAATGGAGATCAAGACCGTCTTTCTAATCTTCGGCATCGCCGCTGCCGTGTACGCCGTTCTGATCAGCTTCATCGGACTGCGGGCCAAGGACTTCCCGTCGAGTCGCGGAGTGCTCGTCGGTCTGATCGCCCTCGGGGCCGTGCTGGTGATCGGCACCGGGACTTTCGCCGTGAAACTCTCGGTCCAGGAGCAGCAGGAGCGCGAGGAGGGCGATCAGCACGTTCCGGGTGAAGAGACGACCGAGGCCGCCTCGGCCACCCCGATCCGGATTCCGGCCGGATTGGTCTGAGTCGTACCGGGCCTTCATCCCACGGTTGATTCCGTCGGATTCGACGCCCCTGGCCGTCAGTTGGTCACAGCGCAGCACTCCGGGCCGCTCCCGGTAAGCTCGAGCCGGATGAAGCGGTTTCACGTCACCACCTTCGGCTGCCAGATGAACGAGCACGATTCCGAGCGGATGAAAGGAATGCTGCTTGCGCTCGGCTACACCGAGAGCGAGCAGCGGAATGAGGCAGACCTGATCCTGTTCAACACCTGCTCGATCAGGGAGAACGCGGACAATCGGTTCATCACCCATCTGGGCGAAGCAAAACGACTCAAGGGTGAGGATCCGAACCGGGTGATCGGGGTGGGGGGATGCTGGGCCCAGTCGGTGAAGGAGGAGGTGTTCAGGCGGTTCCCGTTCGTGGATGTGGCCTTCGGACCGGGGCAGATCCACCGCCTGGCCGAGTTCCTCACCTCGGACTCGTTGACTGCCCAGGGTTACTTCGAATTCGAGGACTTCTCGGGCGGCCTGCCCACTCACCGGGCGCGCCCGTTCCAGGGGTGGCTGCAGATCTCCCAGGGATGCAACTGTGTCTGTGCCTACTGCATCGTCCCGCAAACCCGTGGCCGGGAACAGAGTCGCGACCCGCTCGAACTGGTCGAAGAGACCCGCAGGCTGGCCGCCGACGGGGTTCGCGAAGTCACCCTGCTCGGACAGAACGTGAACAGCTACGGTCGGGACCTGCCGAAGGAGTCGCGGATCCGGTTCTCCGACCTGCTCCGGATGATCGACGGGATCGAGGGGATCGACCGGATCCGTTACACCAGTCCCCACCCGAAAGACATGCGGGAGGACGTGATCGAGGCCCACGCCGAGCTGCCGGCCCTCTGCGAGCACATCCATCTGCCGCTCCAGTCGGGATCGAGTCCGGTTCTGAAGCGGATGCGTCGCACCTACACCCGGGAGCGGTATCTGGACCGGGTGAGGATGATTCGTGATCGGGTCCCGGACTGCGCGATCACCACCGACATCATCGTCGGGTTCCCCGGCGAGACCGACGAGGATTTCGAACGGACCCTGGAAGTGGTCGAGGACGTCGGATACGACGGCGCCTTCACCTTCAACTACTCGCCGCGGCGAGGCACCCTGGCGGCCGAGATGGAGGATCAGGTGCCGCACGCCGTAAAGAAGGAACGGATGTCCAGGCTGGTGGATCTGGTCCAGCGCCGTGCCTTTGAACGCGGGCAGCGTTTCCTCGGCCGCAGCCTTGAGGTTCTGGTGGAGGGGCCGAGCCGTAACGACCCGACCCGGCTCCGGGGACGGAGTCGCCACAACAAGGCGGTCAATTTCGAAGGCGCTGCCCGTCCCGGTCAGATGGTCGAGGTCGAGATCAGTGCTGCCAGCTCCCAGACTCTGACCGGGACCGAGCGTCTGCTCACCGGCATCGGCATCTGAGCAGGAGGTCTCTGGTGCCCCGGATCGTGGCGATCTTCGGGCCGACCGGCATCGGCAAGACCGGAGTGTCGATCGAACTCGCCCGAATGCTCGAACATCAGGGCGAACGGGCGATCGCGGTCAACTGTGACTCGATGCAGGTGTACGAAGGGATCGCGACCCTCTCGGGGGCTCCCACGGCCGCTGAACAGGAAAAGCTCGAGCATCGACTGGTGGGATTCGTCCCGGTCGATCAGGAATTCAGTGCGGGCAGTTTCGCAACCCGGGCGAGGGCGGAGATCGACGCTCTTCTTGAGGAAGGTTCCTTGCCACTGGTGGTCGGTGGGACCGGGCTCTACCTTCGCGCCGCTCTGACCGATCTCGATCTCCGGCCACCGGTATCGGCCGAGCTGAGATCGAGGGTCGAGGCCGATCTTGCCGCGCGGGGGCCGGAGGCGCTCCACGCTGAACTTCCGGAACGGTTCCGTGAACAGGTCGAGGCAGGTGACCGAAAACGGATCGCACGGTTCACCGAGCTGCTCCTGGCCGGGCATGAGCCGGCCCCGGACCACGACCGGGGCGGGGCGCTCTGGACCCGTGATCTGCGTCATCCGACGCTACTGGCCGGACTGATCGAGAGCGATGAGACCCTGGTCGCGAAGATCGACCGCCGGGTGGAGGCGATGGCTGCCGAGGCCGGAGCGGAAGCCGATGCCGCCCTCGCTGCCGGGGCTTCACGCACGGTCCGGGCAGCAATCGGGTTCGACCAGTTCAGGACGGGTGATCTGGAACGGGTCAAGGTGCTCCATCGCCGCTACGGACGGCGCCAGTTGACCTGGATGAGACGAATGCCGGGAGTCGACCTGATCGATCGGGACGGCCGGTCCGATCGGGAGGTCGCGGGCAGGATCCTCGACCTGCTCCAGACGGGGCGTAGCGCATCGGATCTCCCATCCGGGTAGGTTTCCCGCCCGATGAAGTTCGAGAAGTGGCAAGCCCTCGGTAACGACTATGTGATCCTCGAAGCGAGTGAGCTGCCCTGGGATCTGACCCCCGGCCGCATCCGGAGGATCTGCGACCCGCATTTCGGGGTTGGGTCAGACGGAATTCTGTTGCTGTCGCAGAGCGGTGATCCGGCATATGTAGCCGGTCTGAGGATCTTCAATCCCGACGGCTCGGAAGCGGAACTCTCCGGAAACGGGGCCCGCGAAGCGATCCTCTACCTGCGCCGGAACGGATGGACCGATGCCGACCGCTTCTCGATCCTGACCGAGGCGGGTCCGGTGACCCCGCAGATCACCTCGGAACGCACCTGCTCGGTGGCCATGGGCAGGGCTGCCACCAGGTCAAAGGACTTTCCCGGGGGGGCTGAGGACGGAGCGGGAACGGTTCGTTCGGCCGGTCGCGACTGGGAGTTTCAGCACGTCTCGATCGGCAATCCCCAGGCCGCGATCCGGGTCGATGACCGGGAAGAACTGGAGCGGCTTGATCTCCCTCTGATCGGGCCCGGGATAGAGCAGAGCGAACTCTTCCCGAATCGTTCGAACGTCTCCTTCTTCGGAGTCGATGGCTCCCGGGTCCGGGCCCGGATCTTCGAACGCGGGGTGGGTGAGACGCTGTCCTCCGGCACGGGGGCGTCCGGGGCTGCCGTAGCGGCATTTCTCGCCGGGGCCGCCAGCCCGATCACCGTGGAGCTGGACGGCGGCGAACTGATCGTGGAGATCAGTGAGGATCTCGAGGTCACGCTCACCGGATGGGCCGACCCGATCATGTCGGGAGAGCTCGCCGCGGAACTGATCGGCGATCTCGCCCGGCTGGAGAACTGATCCGTGAGGCTGGAATGACCGTTCCGATCAACAAGGAGAGACCGTGGCTCTGACCGACCCCTCGAAACGACTTGAGGCGATCCCGCCGTACATGTTCGCCGAGCTTGAAAAGAAGGTCCAGGCCAAGCGGGAGGCCGGGGTTGATGTGATCAGCCTCGGGATCGGCGATCCGGATCGACCGACCTATCCTCATGTGGTCGAAGCGATGCAGGCTGCCGTGGCGGATCGCGGTACCCAGAACTACCCGAGCAACCGGGGTCGGGTTGAGTTCCGGCAGGCCTTTGCCAACTTCTATCGGAGGCGCTTCGGGGTCGAGATCGATCCCGAGAACGAGGTCATTCCGGCGATCGGGGCAAAGGAATGCATTTACAACCTCTGTTTCGCCTTTCTCGATCCGGGTGACCTGGCCCTGGCTTCCGATCCGGGCTACCCGGTGTACACGGGCGGGCCGATCCTGGCCGGGGCGGAACCGGTGCTGCTCCCGCTGAGGGAGGAACTCGGTTTCGCACCCGATCTCGAGGCGATCGATCCCGAGACCGCCAGGCGGGCACGGCTGCTCTTTCTGAACTACCCGAACAACCCGACCGGAGCGGTTGTCCCGGAGGGACTGTTCGAACGGGTGGTTGAGTTTGCCCGGGAGTACGAGATCCTGGTCGTCCACGACAACGCCTACTCGGAAACCACCTTCGACGGATACGTTGCCCCCAGCTTTCTGGCTACGCCGGGTGCTTCCGAGGTCGGGGTGGAGGTGTTCTCGCTCTCCAAGGGGTACAACATGACCGGATGGCGAGTGGGAGCCATCCTCGGTAACGCCCAGGCGATCGAGAGCTACTGGCGGCTCAAGACCAACGTCGACTCGGGGCTCTACGAAGCGGTTCAGCTGGCAGCCGCAGCCGCGCTCGACGGACCGTCCGATCCGGTCGAGGAGATGAACCGGGTCTACGCCAGCCGGCGTGACCTGGTGGTCGACACCCTGGCGGCGATCGGGGTCGAAGTCCCGCGTCCCCGGGGAACGATCTACGTCTGGGCCCCGGTCCCGGCCGGCCACAGCTCTACCAGCTTCTGCGAGCTGGTTCTGGAGCAGGCCGCCGTCGTGATCTCACCCGGCTCGATGTACGGGGCAAGCGGCGAAGGGTACTTCCGGATTTCGCTGACCACCCCGGACGCGCGGCTGGCCGAGGCGCTGGAACGGATGCGGGAACACCTCCAGAACCCCTAGATTCGACCCTCTGCCTCGAGCGTCTGCCGAAGGCCGGTCTCGAAGTCCCGGGGTCGAAACCCGAGTTCCCGACGGGCCCGGCTCGCGTCGGCGTAAAAGGTGACCCCGTCGGCCGAACTGATCAACTCCCCAAGGTTGGGAGGCTGATCCATCAACCTGCCGACCAGGGGACCGAACGGCCTCAAAGCCTTGAGGATGAAGGTCGGCATCGCCCGGGAGGGGGGCTTCCGGCCGGTCAGCCGGCCGGCGGTTTCGATCATCTCCCTGACGGTCAGGTTCTCTGCGGTCAGGATGTAGCTCTGCCCGGGGTCGCCCTGATCCAGGACCAGGGCCAGACCGGCGGCGACATCCTCGACGTGAGCGAGTCCGCTGCCGAACTCGGGGAACGGCAGCAGCGGGAGCTTGCCGTCGAGGAAGTTGTTGATCGTGCCGGCGATCGCCGAGTGATCGCCGGGCCCGTAGACGCCGGCCGGTTGCGCGATCACACAGGGCAACCCCTGGTTTTCGATCATCTCCAAGGCGATCCGATGGGCCTCGAACTTGGTTTGCTCGTAGACCGAGGTGAACTCCGGTCCACCGGGCCGATCGAGATCCGGCCTCCGGTACTCCTCGGTGACCGCCTGGCCGCGGGTGTTGCCGAAAACGGCGCAGGTCGAGACGTAGAGAACTCTCGGCGTCTCCGCCTCGAGCGCAGCCTCGAGAACGGTGGCCGTTCCCTCGACGTTGGCCTTGCGAAGCAACTCCGCCCGGGCAGCGGTCACTCCGACCTCGTACATGGCCGCGTTGTGAATCAACGCATCGTGACCGGCCATGCCTGCCGCCAGCTCGGCCCGGGGGGTAGCCAGATCCCCGTCGAACAGGTTGCACCCCATGTCGGTGAGCCCGGCGGCCCGGTCCCGGTCTCGCACCAGACAGGTGAGATCGTGGCCAAGATCGGTCAGGTGACGAGCGACGGCGGTGCCGATGAATCCGGTCGCCCCGGTGAGGAAGATCTTCATGGTGGGGAGGGTATCCGTACGATGAGGACGGTGACCCCGGAGCAGGAGAGATCAGAAGCGAAGGCCCGTTCAGGCACCGCGCGTCGCCGCCCGGAACCGGCGAGAACCCGGCGGGCAAGGCAGCGGGCCCTGATGATCGCGATCGACCGGACCGGTCATGGCAACCTGGAGGAACTGGAAGAGCTGCTCCGCACGGCCGGGGTGGCGGCGGTGGGGGAGATGACCCAGCGGCGATCCCAGCCGGATCCGGACCGCTACTTTGGCCAGGGGAAACTGGAACAGCTCAGAGCGGAAATCAAGCGTTGCGATGCGAATCTGGTCGCCTGCGACGACGAGCTGGTGCCGCGACAGGAGCGGAATCTGGAAGCCGAACTGGGGGTTCCGGTGATTGACCGGACCGCGGTCATCCTCGACATCTTCGCCGACCACGCCCACTCGGCCGAAGGCAAGCTCCAGGTGGAGCTGGCCCAGCTCGAGTACAACCTCGCCCGAATGCGGGGCCTGTGGACCCACCTCGAACGACTCGGTGCCGGAATCGGGACCAGGGGACCGGGGGAGTCCCAGATCGAAACCGACCGTCGGTTGGCCCGCGACCGGATCGCCGCCCTCCGGCGGCGTCTCCAACAGGTCGAGGGCACCCGAGGCGTGATGCGGTCACGCCGGCAGGCCTCCTCGCTGCCGCAGGTTGCCCTCGCCGGATACACCAACGCCGGAAAGTCGACCCTGCTTAACGCCCTCACCGGGGCCGAGGCCGGGGTGGGGGACCGTCTCTTTCACACCCTCGATCCGACCACCCGGAGCTTCGAGGCCGGCGGCCGAAGGTATCTGCTCACCGACACGGTCGGGTTCATCGACAAGCTCCCGCATCAACTTGTCGAGGCGTTTCGGGCGACGCTCGAGGAGACCGTGCTGGCTGATCTGATTCTCCATGTGGTTGACGGGTCGGGACCGGAGCAGAGGCTTCGGCTCGAGATCTCCGCGGCCGACCGGGTGCTGGGGGAGATCGGGGCCGGCGACAAGCCACGGCTGCTCGTCCTCAACAAGATCGACCTGCTTGACGCGGAAGCCCGGACGGAACTCAGGATCAGCCGACCCGAAGCGATCCAGGTTTCCGCGGTTACCGGGGAAGGGCTGGACCGGCTCCTGGCCGGGATCGAGTCGACGTTCGAACGGACGCTGGTCCCGGTGGAGCTGCTGGTTCCGTACAGCCAGGGAGCCCGGCTGCACGATCTCCACGAGATCACCGGGAGGATCGAACGGGAGGACGGTCCCGAAGGGGTGAAGGTCACCGTCCGGCTGCCGCGATCGGAGCGACACCGCTTCTCCGATCTGGAGATCCACTCCGCTACCGGCCAGGACGATGCATCGCCAGGATGTGATCGCCCTGGGCCAGAACGCCCGCTGGATCCCCCGCTACCGACACCGCCAGCGGGTAGTACCCGGCACGATTGAAGACCCGGGGCACCTCACCGAGCGCAAGCGGGGAGCTACCGGAGTAGACCAGGCTCTCGAAGACGAGTCCCGGATCGGTGAGGATCCGCTCCCTGGCCACAACCAGGGCCGGGTCGGTCAATGAAAGCGCAACCGTCTCTGCGGCCAGGTTCGAGGTGGAAGCCACGGTCACCTGTCCGGGGGTGAGGTCGAGTGCGTCGGCGCTCGCCGACCGCTGCTCGATGACGATCGGGGCGGAGGAGGCCTGCCGGACGAGTTGTCCGCTGATTACCGCTTCGGCGTCCCGATCGGGTTCGGCGGCGACGAACACGGTCGAGGGCTCGGTCCGTTCCACCGCACGCTCGATGTCGGCTGGTTGACAGGGGTCCCCGTCGATCAGATCCACATCCCTCGGGATCCGGTTGCCGCCCGAACTTCTCCGGTTCTCGCTCAGGAGCACTCCCACCCGGGTGAGGTCGAACCCGACCCGTTCGAGTTCTTCCAGCAGGGCCGCCGCGGAGTCACTGAACCCGAGGATCAGCACCGGGCCGGGACGGGAGGGTGCCACCTTGATCGACCCGGGATCGACTTCGCCCGACACGCCGGAGCCTCGCGACTCATCCCGGACCAGGATCAAGCGATCCCCGGGCTGGATCGACTGGTCATCCGGCGGGAGGTATGTCGCCCGGGCAGACATGCCGGCTCCCTGGAGCAGGCCGATCAGGGAGGCGCCTTCGAGCCGGTCCCTGACCTCGGCAAAGGTCCGGCCGACGAACTGCCCGCCGTCCTTCAGTGCCGGGCTGGACAGCGCCCCGTCGCCGGCGAGAAAGACCCCGGAGAAGTGGGGGTTCTGCACCACCAGGCTGAGCAGGGTGCCGATCGTCCGATCGTTGACCAGGGCGTCGAAACTGGCGGGAAACCGTCTGGTTCGGGTCCCTTCCGGGGGTCCTCCTTGGTACCAGAGGGCCTGAACGTTTCGCCCTCGCCTCAGCTCGACCGCGACCGGGATTTCCATGGCATCCCGGGACTTCAGATACCCGGCGAGGCGGGTTGCCCGTCCGATCGCCGTGAGATCGGCCCGGTCGGGACCGAGTCCGGGTGAGAGGATGACTACCCGACGGGCTTCGGCCGCGCAGACCCGGTCGAAGCCATCGGTCCGGGGATCGGCTTCAATCACATGGGACCGGCCGGGATAGCCGGAGAGAGCCCGGCGGGCGGTGGCGCGTTGGTCGGATTGATCCGGCGGCAGCATGACCACGATCGGGGGATGCTCCCCCTCAAGGCCTGCAGCGAGGATCTGCCTCACCTCGTCGAGCGTGTCGTTGATGCCGATCACCAGCAGATGGCCGGTGACCCGGATCGCGGGATCACCCCGATCCAGGCGCCGGAGCGCCCGGTCGAACACCTCGGAGAGTACGGTGAGCACGATTCCGGCGACGAAAACGATCCCGATCAGGACCTGGATCACTCCGATGGTTCTCTGGGGTCCGGTCGTGTCATCCCCGATCTGCCCGGGGTCGATCAGGTGGGCTGTCGCGTTCCAGATCGCTTCGCCGAAACTTGGCCAGGCTCCGAGGACGTAGTGCCCGAACGCAGCGGTGGCGAAGCCAAGCAGGGCGACCGCTCCGAGCAGCAGTGCCAGGCGGCCGGGGAGGGTGCGGGTGAGCAGTTCACGCCAATGCTCCACGGCCGGTTGGCGGTAGGGTGCTTTCCCATGCGGCTGAACTTTCGGCTTCTTGTCGATGGGGCGATTCTGCCATCCCGGGCCCACCCCGGTGACGCCGGGCTCGATCTGCACGCCTCGGAAGCGGCCCGGATCGGGCCCGGTGAGCGCTTCGCGGTCGGTACCGGGGTGGCAGTCGAGATCCCGCAGGGACACGCCGGACTGGTGCTCCCGCGCTCGGGACTGGCCCGTCGGCACGGGATCTCGATCGTCAACTCACCCGGGCTGATCGATTCCGGCTACCGGGGGGAACTCCAGGTTCTCCTGATGAACAACGACCCGGCCGAGACGTTCCTGATCGAGCCCGGGGACAGGGTCGCCCAGCTGGTGGTGGTCGAGATCCCGACGGTCGATCCCGAGGTCAGTCAGGAACTGACCGATTCGGAGCGCGGGGAGCGCGGATTCGGCTCCAGCGGGCGCTGACGTCCGGCGGCCGGGTCCGGACTATCCCGCTTCGGCGGCAGCCAGGGCGGATCGATGAGCCGCCTGCTCGAGATCGTCGTCCAGTGGTTCGAGCTCGACCGGGCTCCCCGATCGCAGTTCGAGTGCCGTCTCGATCAGATGGTCCGCAAGCCAGGAGTTCTTCGGCAGCAGCGGGCCGTGAAGGTAGGTACCGATCAGGTTGCGGGAACGGACTCCCTCAAGCCGGTCCCGGCCGTTGTTGCCGTGCCCGCGAAGGACCCGCCCGAACGCGGTGGCGTCGGTTCCGAGTTCGGTTCGGCCGGCGTGATTCTCAAATCCGGCGACGGTCCGCGCCTCGCCATCCAGATTCACCTCGATCGACACCGGGCCGACCAGACGCGGCCCGTCCTCCCTGATGGTCTTCAGGTCGACCAGTCCAAGCCCCGCGATCTCCTCTTCACCGAGCTGGTACGAGTGGCCGAGAAGCTGGTAGCCGCCACAGACCGCAAGGATCGAGGTTCCGCGTTCATGGGCGGCGCGCATGGCATCCCGCTTGGTCCGGTTGAGATCACCGGCAACCGCTTTCTGGTCCCGGTCCTGGCCACCGCCGATATAGATCAGTTCGTGAGCGGCAGGATCGAACCCCTCCCCGGTTCCGGCCGTTTCGAGCTCGAAACCGATGCCGCGCCACTCGCAGCGTCGGCGGAGAAAGAGAAGGTTGCCCCGGTCGGCGTAGATGTTCATCTGTTCCGGATAAAGACTCAGCAGGCGGAGCACCATCCATGGATTCTACGTCGCAGGGTCGGGGCTGCGGGCGATGGCGATCGTTGAGGCAACGTGCTCGCCGGTTGCTGCCAACGGGATCATCCGGTCAACCACGAGCCCGCCTGCTTCCAGCTCGGAGCGGAACCGGTCCGCCGGAAGCCGGTCGAATCGGGTGACCATGCTGCTCGTGACGGATCTTCCGGCCGGCGAGGTTCTGGAGCGGATCCGGGTCACCTCGACCCTTTCCTCACGGGACTCGATCGAGACCGGACGGCTTTCGTAGGTCCAACCGCCGGAGCGGAACCGATCCGGGGAAAGATCCAGCTCGAACGAGTCCTGGGGGAGATCGGGGCAGAAGGCGAACGCAGCCACCCCGCTCGGGGAGAGTCGCCTCCTCACCTGACTGATCAGGGTGTGACGTCCCCTGTTGCCACCGAGGATCTGGATCAGCTGCTGGGGGGCCAGGATCCGGTCGAACTGCCGCGGGTCGAGGTCCGTCCGGTCAAGCTCCAGGACATCGCCGATGACCACGCGGGTGTCCGGAGAGACTGCCAGACGCCGGAAATCGGACCCGGTTCCGGGATCCCGTTCGATCCCGATGATCCGGCATCCGGATCGGCTGAGAAAGTGGGCGACCCGACCGTAGCCGCAGCCGAGGTCGAGCACGGTGCGGTTCCCTTCGCAGATCCGGGCCCATGCCGGGAGGTCGATCCGGTAGCTGCCGCTCTCGATCAGTTGCCAGACCGAGTTCTCCGACAGCCACGGGTCGGGAGGGGGGACCACAGGCATCGGGCCGGGCTGTTTCACTCCCAGTAGTTGGGCGCCTCGCCCCGTTCCGTCAACAGGCGTCGGAGCGAGAGCAGGGCGGTGTAGGTCGGAAGGGCAAACAGGCGGTTCGGGGTTGCTTCGAGTGCCCGGTCGAAGGAAGCCACTGGATCCGTTGAAAGCTCGATCCGGTCCTCCGGCCAGCTGGCGTACTTGAGCCGCACCGCCATCTCGGGTGCGCGGGTGCCGGTGCACCAGACCCGCTCGACCCGGTCCGACAGGTCCTCGAAGTTGGCGTCCCAGACCCAGGAGACGTCACGTCCGTCCGCAACCCGGTCGTTTAGCGCGATCCAGAGATGGATCGGATCCGGCTCCAGCGCCAGGGTGCGCAGTACCTCGTTTGCGCCGGCGGGATTCTTGATCAGCAGGATGGACAGATCGGTTGATTCAACCTGGATCCGCTCCACCCGGCCGAAGACAGCCTTCATCCCGGCAAGGGCATCGACCGCGACCGAGGGCGGGACCCCGAGCTCCCGGGCCGTGGCGATTGCGGCGAGAGCGTTGTACAGGTTGTAGACGCCCGGAAGGGGGAGATCCAGGCCGTACGATCCGTCGGGGGTATCGATTCGGGCGGAAACCCCGTCCATTCCACGGAGCCGGATCTCCCGGGCCGTGATCGCCGGTTCCGGGCGCAGGAGTCCGCAGTTCCCGCAGTGGTACCGGCCGAGATGGCCGAGGTAGGTCCACTCGTAAGTGAGGGCCTCGCCGCAGTTTCGGCAGAGGCGGGCGTCGTGCGCGTGTTCGGCGTCCGGCAGGGCGACCCCGGGATCCTCGATGCCAAACCAGCTGACGGCGCTCCCCGCCGGAGCCTGACCGATGTCCGCAATCAGGGGATCGTCGGCGTTGAGAACGAACCGGGTGCGCTCGGCCCGGGCGGCCGCAAGCTCCCGCCAGGAGTCGGCCAGGGTTTCGGTTTCGCCGTGGCGGTCGAGCTGGTCGCGGAACAGGTTGCAGAGCAGGATCACCTTCGGATCGAGTCGCTCGGCGGTTTCGGGCAGCCACGCCTCGTCGACCTCGAAGACGCCCTCCTCACCACGCTGTTCGAGCAGCGCGGTGGCAACTCCCCAGGTCATGTTGGAGCCGGCCGTATTGCTGACCGGATGGCGGCCTTCTGCGGCCAGAATCGTCCTCAGCATCGAGCTGGTGGTCGTCTTTCCGTTGGTCGCACTGATCAGGGTGGATCCCCGGCACAGGCCGGCCCCGAGCTTGTCGATGGCGTTCCGGTCCATGCGGATCAGCAGTCGGCCGGGCAGGGTGGTTCCTCCGCCTCGACCGAGAGCACGGCTGAGCCGACCGACCATCCGGGCGAGCGCCGCCTTGAGCCTGATCACGGGCTGTCCGCCGGAACGATCAGGCTCAGCCGGCCGGGCAGCACGCGGACTCTTGCCGGGAGGTCGGTCAGCGGGTCACCGTCCGCGTACATGGTGAAGGGTCGGCTGGCACTGATCTCGATCGAGCGGACCCGCCGGACCGAAACCACTTCAGGACGACGCACGTGGGTGCCGCGGAAGACCCGCGGCAGATTCAGCAGGAAGCCGAGTTTGCCGACCCCGCCGATGGTGATCACGTCCAGGAGACCGTCGTCGAGTTCGGCGTCCGGGGCGATCTTCATGCCGCCGCCGTAGAACCGGTTGTTGGCGACGGCAACGGTGTAGCCGTCGGTCCGGGTCTCGGCGTCGCCCTCCCGCAGCGTGAACCTGGCCGGCTTCCAGCCGGCCAGGGCACGAAGTGCCGCCCAGGTGTAGACCAGGGTTCCCTTGACCAGGCGGGCCTCGTTCGCGATCCGGTTGGCGTCGGAATCAAATCCGACCGAGGCGATCCCGAGGAACCGTTCCCCGTTGGCCTCGCCCACGTCAATATCGCGCACCTTCCCGTTCACGAGGCACTCCACGGCCGCTTCCGGGTCGGTGGGGATTCCCAGGCCCCGGGCGAGGTCGTTGCCGCGCCCGGCGGGAAGAATCCCCATCGCGGTACCGGACCCGGCCAGGGCGCCGCCCACGGCGCCGATCAGGCCGTCACCGCTCACCACTACGGGGACTTCGCCGACATCGCTCGCCCCGAGGGCAAGCTCGATCCCGTGTTCAAGCGAGCGGGAGGGAGTGACCTGGAACACGCAGCGTCTCGCATCCAGGGCTCGCTCGAGCCGGGGCAGAACCTGGCGGGAGCGGCCTCCGCCCGCAGTCGGATTGACGATCAACCGGAACGGGCTCCCGGCCACCCGGGCGTCTCTCTCCCCGTCGGCTTTCATACGAAGGGCTCCGGTTTTCTCGCGATCAGCCAGGTTCCGGGTTCGGTCCTGCCCGAGTTGATCAGGGGCAGGCCCCTTCGGGAGAACTGCCTGCGGAGCGTCCTTTCCGGAGTGCTGAACGGGGTGTCGGATCCGAGGCTGTGTGCGATCACCACCGAACCACCTGGCCGGAGAACGCGAGTGATCTCCCGGAAGAAGACCGGCATGTTGACCTGGGTGACCAGGTCGAAGCTGCCATCTCCGTAGGGCAGTCTCGAGGCGTCTCCTTCGCGGAAGGCGACCCGGCCGTCGGGATCCAGCCCGATGCGGCTCCGGGCCGCCTCGATCATTCCGGGGCTGAGATCGAGGCCGCGGATCGACGCAAGCGGAAACTCCCGAGCCAGAAAGAGGGCTCCCGCCCCGGTGCCACACCCCAGGTCAAGGATCCGTTCAGGTCGGGATTTCACTTCGAGCACGGCGGCGGCGAGTGCGGCGAGGTGTTCCGGCGATCCGGCCCCGGTTCGCTCGTCCCAGGAGCCGGAGGCCCGGTCGAAGAACCGCCCCACCGATCTGCTCACCAGTGGCCAGGCGGCAGGGAGGTGTGCCGCGATCGCGCAGATCGCCTTGCCGGCAAGTACCGTGCCGCGATCGGGGGTTCCGGACTGTCGAGCCACGAGGAAATCATGCCATCTGTCCCGACCGATTGCGGCCGGGTAGGCTTCACCCCATCAGCGAACGAGCCAAGATCCTGACCATGGCCCTGGGCGGCCTCGCCCTGATCATCGCCGCGACCGTGATGTTCGCCTTCCGCGGTGGCGGCGGGGAGAAAGAACTTCCCGCCGCATCGGCCGGTTCGGCAGAGGTAAAGGACGTGAAGTTCAAGCAGCCGGAAGAGGTGCTCACGCCCGGCGAACCCGCCGAAGTTCGGATGGAGACAACCGAGGGCGACTTCACGATCAAGCTCGACACCGACCGCGCGCCGCTCACCGCCAACAACTTTGCCTTTCTCGCCAAGTCGGGTTTCTACGACGGTCTCGGTTTCCACCGGATCGTGCCCGACTTTGTGATCCAGGGCGGTGATCCCCGCGGAACCGGAGCCGGTGGTCCCGGGTACAGCGTGACCGAACCCCCGCCGCAAGACCTCAAGTACACGCCCGGGACCGTGGCCATGGCCAAGCGTGGCGACGAGCCGTCCGGTGCCTCCGGCAGCCAGTTCTTCATCGTCACCGGCGAGGGGGGTTCCAGCCTCACACCGGACTACGCCCTGGTCGGCAGGGTCGAACAGGGTATGGACGTGGTCCGCCGGATCGGTGAACTGGGAGGACCGGAACAACGACCTCTCCGGTCGGTGCTGATCCGCAAGGCGATCCTGGAAAAGGGGTAGTCGTGCCGCCGCAGCCCGAGGCGGACCAGTTCTCGGTGATCGGGGGTTCCGGTCAGACGCTCCGGGGAGAGTCGATCGGGCAAGGCCTCGACCTGACGCTCTGCCACGGGCTCTCGGCTACCAGGAGATACGTGGTTCACGGGTCCATGTACCTGCCCCGGAACGGCTTTCGCCTGGTCACCTACGATGCCCGTGGGCACGGTGAGTCCGATCCGGCGAAGGACGGGTACGGCTACGGGCGAATGGTCGCGGATCTCGACCGCGTTCTTGCGGAAACGGTCGGCTCCACCGGCGGCGCCGGGCCGGTTCTCGGCGGGCACTCCATGGGATGTCACACGGTGGCCGCATGGTCGGTGGCCAACCCCGGACGTGCCGAAGCGTTGATCCTCGCCGGTCCGGCCTGGACCGGGGAGGAGGGTCAAGGCGACGCTGACCGATGGGACCGACTTGCAGAAGCTCTGGGGAACGGCGGTCCCGAAGCGTTCGCTGACGCGATGGCTGCCGGAACCCGGCCGGATTCGGTCCGGGCACGGATCCATCGGCTGGCCCTCGATCGGTCGAGGCTGCACCGTCATCCGGAGGCCGTTGCCCAGGCTCTGCGGGAGGTTCCCCGATCGAGCCCTTTCGACTCGCTTGACCTGCTTTCCCGGATCGAAGTGCCGGTACTGGTCGTCGCAACCCGCGACGAGATCGATCCCACCCATCCGCTCGCCGTGGCGGAGATGTGGGCCGAGGCCCTGCCCGACGTCGAGTTCGCGGTTGAAGCGAAGGGGGAGACCCCGCTGACCTGGCAGGGGGGCCGTCTCTCGCGCCGGATCGAAGATTTCCTCTCTCGTCACGGACTGGGGGAGCGTCCCCGGTAGGTCTGGCTGGATGGGCGGACCGAACTCCCGGGACGTCACCGGATACTCTGGGCGTGAACAGGCTGTGAAAGCGGAACACGACCCGGGAGCACGCGATGGCAGAAAACAGGGACAAGGCAGGATCGGCCGGATGGGCCAGCTGGGTCGCATTCGTGGCCGTGATGATGATCCTGATCGGTATCTTCAGTGTGATCGCGGGACTGGCCGCCGTCACCGACGATGGTTTCATCACCCGAAGCACGGGTGACGGGTCGATCTTCCTGCTCAGCTCCCACGCGATCGGTGTGCTCTGGATCGTGGTCGGGGCCCTGATCGTCTGCACCGGCTGGGCCCTGATCCAGGGTCGGGAGTGGGCCCGGATCGTGACCATCATCCTGGCCGGACTTCACGCCGTGGTCGACCTGCTCACGGTGAGCGCCCACCCGTTCCTGAGCCTGCTTTTCATCCTGATCAGTCTCACGATCATCTACGGGGTCACCGTCAAGTGGGAGCAGGCGAAGATCGGCATGGGAGACTGAAACGAGCTTCCGGCGGATTTCCGTCCCGCCGCGTCTCGAACCGATCTGGCTGGTCGTCCGGGGCGCGGTCCGGGACTTCGAACAGCAACACGGCACCCGCTCGGCCGCCCAGCTCGGGTTCTACAGCCTGATGGCGGCACCGGCCCTGCTGCTGATCGCTGTCTGGATCCTCGGGGAGATCTTCGGCACCCGGGAGGTCAGAGCCGAACTGGTTGGCGCCATCATGGACTCCCTGCCGATCGATGAGGTCGACGGACGGCAGCAGATCGCCGACTCACTCGACAGCCTGACCAGGGGAGCCGGTGGTCTCGGGCTGTTCTCGATCCTGGTCCTGATCTACTCCGGAAGCGGTGCGGTCGGAGCGGTCCGTCAGGCGGTCGAGAGCGCTCAGGGTGACGCGGTCCCCGGACGCAGTTTCCCGAGGAGCAAGGTTTTTGACGTCGCGATCACCAGCGTCACTCTCCCGGTGCTTCTCCTCATCGTCGCGATCGCCCTCTCCCGGGATCTTTCCGCGCTGGTCGAGAGTGAGGCGGTCCTTGACTTTCTCGCCCGTTTCCCCGGGGGCGGGCTCGCCTACTCCGTGATCGGGCTGCTGTTGCTCGCATGGCTCTACTGGGTGCTGAATCCCGGGCCACGGACCGCCACCAGCTCCATGGTCGGAGCCCTCACCGCAGCGACTCTCTGCTCCCTGGTCTGGGTCGCTCTGAAGTTCTGGTTCGGTGTGACCGGGGGCGGGGCGGCCGTCTTTGGAGCACTGGCAGCCTTTCTCGGCCTGCTTCTGTTCCTGAACCTCGCCTGTCTGGCGGTCGTTTTCGGCGCCCATATCGCTGCATCGTTCCGATCCCATCGGGACGGACGGGAGGTCAGTCCCGATCCGGTCGACCGGATCAACTAGATTGGCTCCATGCCCTGTCTCGTCGCGCTTTTCGCTCTGGTCTCACCCCGTCTGGCCCTGTTCTTCATCCTGGTCTTCAGCAACTGGGTGGGTCGCGCCTTCGACGGAGGCTGGGTGCTTCCGATCCTCGGGTTCTTCCTGCTCCCCTGGACCACGCTCGCCTTTGTCGTCATGTACGAGGTGGCGCCGCCCGGAGTCCACGGTTTCGAGTGGTTCATCGTCGGGCTGGCCTTCCTGCTTGATCTCGGCAGCTACGCCGGATCGCGCCAGCTCCGACGCGACTGACCTTCAGTCTGGTTCTAGTGCACGAAGACCTTCAGGGCCACGATCGCCAGTCCGATCGTGGCGTTGATCGATCCGGTCAGCAGCACCTTCGAGAAGCTCAGGTCCTCGCGTCGGCCGACCACCAGACCGGCGAAGAAGAGCACCAGCACCCCTGCACCGACAGCCACGTAGCTGGCCGCCTGATCTGAAACCAGCCCAAGCGGGGCGAGCAGCAGCGCGGCCGCCGGAACCAGCGATCCCTGAACCATCGGCCAGTCCCTTCGCATCGCCTCCTTGAGCAGCTTCGTCGACCCGGGAGCGTACACCTGGTCCGAGGTGACGTAATGCGAATAGACGTGGGCGAGCCAGAAAACGACCGCGGTCGCTGCCGACCAGATCGCGATCAGGACGGGGTTCAGGTCCGCATCGACCGAGAGACCCGCGATCACCGCCATCGAGAGAATCGTTCCGTAGATCGCCCCGGCGTAGTTGACTTTGAATGGCTGCCGCATGGAGCTCACCCTATTGCGACCGACCGACGTCCGCTCGGAACACCGGACCCGCCCCCGCCATATGTCGGGAAACAGCTCGTTCATGAGCGGTGCCCTCCTGTAATGTGAGCGCATGACGAGTGCGCCGAGCGCTGCTGTCGCACCACTGCCACCCGGACCCCGGGGAATCGAGCAGCAGCGTTTCCTGATCGCTTCGACCCGCGACTTCAAACAGCCGTTGATGGACATGGCCCTGCGCTACGGACCGGTTTCAGGCATTCGCACCCGGGGCCGCCACATGGTTGTGGTCAGCGGACACGAGGCCGCGGAACATGTGCTGATCGCGAATCAGGACAACTACACCAAGGGCATCGAGTACGAGTTGCTGCGAATCATTCTCGGTGAGGGACTGCTGACCAGTGAAGGTGAGACCTGGCGCCGGCAGCGTCGACTGGTTCAGCCCCTGTTCGCCAAGCGGCGGATGGGGGACTTCATCGGACACATGACCGCTGCGACCGGAAAGGAACTCGACGGTGAACGTTTCCGATCGCTCCTTCCGGGGCAGGTCGTGGACGTCAGCGAATCGATGATGGCTCTAACGCTGGATGTGGTCGGCCGGGCGCTCTTCGGGGCCGATCTGACCGGAAGGACCGCCGGAAGGGTTGGCCGGGCTCTCACCGACGTGCTGTCGCTCGGGACGAAGATGACCAGGCGGCTCCCGACCTACCTGCTCACCCTGCTGCCGGGAATGGATCTCGAACGGGCGATGGCCCTGAACCCCGAAGGACGACGCTTCCATCGTTCCCTGACCGCGCTCCGGGAGGTGATCGGTGATCTCCTGGATGAACGCCGCGCGCTTCCGGAACCGGGAGCCGACCTGCTCGGGATGATGCTGTCCATGGTCGACGAGGAGACCGGGGAGCCGATGACCGATGACCAGATCAGTGATGAGCTGATGACGTTCGTGCTTGCCGGGCATGAAACCACCTCGAACACCCTCGCCTGGATGTGGCGTCGCCTCTCCCTGAACCCGGCAGCACGCGATCGGCTTTTCGAGGAGATCGACTCGGTCGTCGGCGACCGGGTCCCGTCGCTTGAGGATCTCGAGAACCTGTCGTGGACCCGAGCCACGATCGAGGAAACGATGAGGATCGACGCACCGGTCTGGACGGTCGGGCGAAAGGCGACTGCCGACGACGAGATCGGTGGCTTTCACGTCCCGGCCGGCTCCAGCGTCATGGTTCTGATCAGCATGATCCACCGGGATCCAGCGATCTGGCCGAACCCGGAAGGTTTCGATCCGGAGCGGTTCATGCCGGAGAACCGGAAGAGCCGCCCCCGACACGCTTTCATGCCGTTCGGAGCCGGTCGCCGGATCTGTGTCGGGTCCACCTTCGCCCTGACCGAAGCCACTCTGATCACGGCGATGGTGGCACAGCGGATGCGATTCGACCTGCCGGTCTGCGCCCGGGTTGAGGCCGAAGCGGCGATCACCATGCGCCCTCGCCACGGACTCCCGATGAAGGTGATGCCCCGGGACGTGCCGGAACGACCCGGGGACGGGCTCACGGAACCCGCTCTGAGGGCGACGATTCCCGGCTGAAGCTATCCGGCCGGCTGGTCAGCCGCCTCGGTGAGGGCGGGCTCCTTCGGATCCCGGTTGGCGACGAGGTGTCCTTCGAGCGAGACCGACGGCAGGATCCGGTCGAGCCAGGCCGGGAACCACCAGGCACGGTCACCCAGCAGGGTGACCACCGCGGGCGCGATCACCAGGCGGACGAACAGGACGTCGATCATGATCGCCAGGCCGAGACCGAGACCCATCATCTTGCCGACCACATCCGACTGGGTGACAAAGGCAAGGAATACGGAGGCCATGATCAGCCCCGCGAAAAGCACCACCTTGCCGATCCGGGCGAGGCCGTGAATCACACTGTCCCGGGGGCTGTCTCCCTCGCTGTAGGCCTCGTGGATCCGTGAAAGCAGGAAGACGTTGTAGTCCATGCTGAGCCCGAAGAGGATCGCGAAGAGCATCACCGGGATGAAGGAGACGATCGGGACCCCGGAATCCGACCCGATCAGGCTTGCCCCGATGCCCTCCTGGAACACCGCCACCACGACCCCGTAGGCGGCACCTACCGAGAGCAGGTTGAACAGGGCCGAAACCAGCGGAATCCAGATCGAACGGAACGCAGCCATCAGGAGCAGCACCGAGAGGCCGATCACGAACGCGATGAATACGGGCAGGCGGTCGGCCACCTTGCCGGAGAAGTCTTCAAAACTGGCTGTATTCCCGCCGATGTAGGCCTGCAGGGGCGTGCCGGCTGTGGCTTTCGGGATCACCTCGCTGCGGAGCCGGTCGAGCAGGTCGGAGGTCGCAGCATCCTGCGGCGAGGTTTTCGGAATCAGGACGATCGCCGCCAGCTGGCCATCCTTGCTGAACTCCGCGGGCATCACGGCCGCCACATTCCCGGTCTGGACGAGGTCGTCCCGAAGCGCGGCCACCTGTTTTGCGGTGCGGGAGGAGTCATCGGGGGTCTTGACGGCGATCAGGAAGGGGCCGTTGGACCCGGGGCCGAACCCCTCGCTCACATGGTCGTAGGCGATCCTCTGGGTCCGCGATGGCGGCTGGTTGCCGTCGTCCGGCTGACCGAGGCGCAGGTCGAGGACCGGGTAGGCAAAGATCAGCAGTACGAGGACGCCCCCGGTGATCGAGAGCCAGGGTCGTGCGGTGATCAGGCGTCCCCACGACTCGAACCCGGAGGACGGTTTCACGTGGGCCGCCTTCTTCGGCTTGAGTCGCTTGGCGAACGCACCCATCATGATCGGCAGGAAGGTGAGCGCCGAGACGACCACGGCGGCAACCCCGATCGCCGCACCGACCCCCATCTTGCCGATCAGCGGCACGCCGACGACCAGCAGCCCGGCGATTGCCACCATCACGATCAACCCGGCCGCAAGCACCGCTGAACCCGCCGTGGCGAGGGACTTCGCGGCGGCGTCACGGACCGAATCTCCGGAGGCAGACTGCTCCCGAAAGCGTCCGATGATCAGCAGCGCGTAGTCGATTCCGGCGCCCAGGCCGAGCATCACGGCAATCGTCCGGGCAAACTCGGGGAGCCCCAAAGGAGCGGCGAGGATGGTCAGCAGCATCTGACCCGCCATCACCCCGATCAGGGCGCCGAACAGGGTTGCGGCCATCGCGGCGGCCGAGCGGAAAAGCAGGCTCAGCAGGATGATCGCAACGGCGACCCCGATCAGCTCGCCGACCGGCGCCTCCTGCTGGGTGCCGGCATCGACAACCACACCCCGCATCGAGACCTCGATCCCGTCCCCGGCGGCGACGTTGGCTGCGGTGCGGAGCTGCTCGTAAGTGGTCTTGTCAACCTCGCCGAACTCCATGTCCCAACGCACATCGGTCGAGGTGACCTTGCCGTCCGGCGAGACCAGCGCCGGTTTCGTAGCAAACGGGTCGCTGACCGACATCACGTTCGGCTGCCGCTTGATCTCGCGGAGCGCCCGCTTGATGCGGGCAGCCCGGTCGGTACGATTCAGGCCCCCGTCGGGGGAGTAGAAGACGACGGTCGAGTCAACCCCGGCGAGGCCCGGCATGTGGGCCGTGAAGAGGTCGTAGGCCCGTTGCGACTCGGTGCCGGGGATGTCGAAATCATCGGGCGGCGGTGAACCGGCCGCTCCCGCAAGGGCGCCGATCACGACCACGCTCAGCAGGGCTGCCGCCAGCGAACGCTTCCAGTGGTGGGCGAGGACACGGGCCAGGGAGGCGAGGCGGTCGGACATCGTCAGTTACTCGGTTCCTTGATGAGGGGTGATCGGGACAGGGGCGACCGGTGAGCGGGTCCCGGGACTCTAGCCGACCGGGAGGGTGCCGCAGCGGTGTGACCGCGGAACTCAGCCCCTGAACGCGAAACCCCCGGCCGGGGGCCGGGGGTTTCGGGGAGGAAGCGACCTTTCGGCCGCATTCGGAGCCGGAGGGACGACTCCGGGGGGCGGAATCAGTAGCCGCCGGGGTGGCGGGCGGTGAACCGGCCGGGGGTGGAGCGAAGACTGGTGCTCCAGCCGGGACCGTTACCGGGGGTCATGGAGGTGTCGAAGCGAAGGCCGGCAACCACCAGGTAGGCATGGCCCGGGTTTGAGTAGACCGTGATCCACTTGCCCTTGCCGCCCCGCTGCCAGCTCATCAACCCCGGGGAGGCGAGAGGGCTGGAGAGGAACCGGCCTCCGCGAAGGGCGTAGCTGACCGCTCCGGAGCAGTCGTAACCGGACGAGTTGAAGCTGGCGTGACCGCCACCCCAGACGTACGGCTTGTTGCGGATCTTGTTCGCCCAGGCGATCACCTGCTTCACCCGGCGCGGCGCATGGGTCGGGGCGACTGCCCGCCCCCGGATCAGCCTGGCCTTCTTGACCGGCTTGCACTTGACGCTGGAGGCAGCGAGGCCACCGCCCGATCCGTTCGAGCAGGAGGCAGCGAGGCTGGTTCCCGGCAGGATCATGGCGAGGAGGCCGAGTGCGACGGCAGTGGCCGTTGCCGCAAACCGTCGCGAGGAAAAGAGTCGAGGGGTATGGGTGTTCATGGTCCGATCTCCTTGGTCGGGCCTACGGGGTTAGCTGACGGGCTGGCGCTAAAGGAGTTGCGCCTCTTCCGGAATCCGGAAGACTCGCCCCGACTGATTGGTTCCCCCGTTCACCGGGGAGAGGCCCCGGCGATTCGGCTATCGGTCAGTTGGTACGGGGTACTGTAAAGCATTTGCTCACACTTTGCACACAGGATCGGTGCAGAAACATGAAACCGCCCGCACCTCCGGTGGGGAGGGCGGGCGGTGATCAGGGCCGGAGAGGTCCGGACTACTCGACGATCCGGATCATCTTCTTGTTGACGAACTCGTCCATGCCGTAGGGGCCGAGCTCGCGCCCGAACCCGGAGCGCTTTACGCCTCCGAAGGGAAGTTCAGCCCCGTCCAGGCCGACCCCGTTGACGAACACCATTCCGGTGTCGAGCCTGTCTGCGACCCGCTCGGCCTGGGCGACATCGGGGGTGAACACGTACGAACCGAGGCCGAAGGCGGTGTCGTTGGCCAGCTTGATCGCTTCCTCCTCGTCGGCCACCCGGTAGACGGTGGCGATCGGTCCGAAGAACTCCTCCCGGTAGGCGTCGTTGTCCGGGGTGACGTCAACCAGCACGGTGCTCTCCCAGTAGTTGCCGTTGTTACCGCCGCCGGCCACCACCTTGGCACCCTGTGACACCGCCCGATCGAGCTGATCCTTCAGTCTTTCGGAGGCGGACTCGGAACAGAGCGGGCCGAGCTCGGTCTCCTCGTCGGCCGGGTCGCCGTAGGTTGCGCCCTGCATCTCGGCGGTGAACCCCTCGAGGAACCGGTCGTAGAGCTCGTCGGTGACGATGAAACGCTTGGCCGCGTTGCAGGCCTGGCCCGAGTTGTCGAGCCGGGCTCCGACCGCAGCCTCGACGGTTGCGTCCATGTCATCCGACCCGAGCAGGATGAAGGGGTCGGAACCGCCCAGTTCGAGCACGACCTTCTTGAGGTTGCGCCCGGCCTGCTCGGCCACCGCGGCACCGGCTCGTTCCGATCCGGTCAACGAGACCGCCCGGACCCGCGGGTCCGCAATGAAGACGCTGACTTGGTCATTGGTGGCCCGAACGGTCTGGTAGGCACCGTCGATCACGCCGGCATCGTCGAACATCTGCTGGGTCGCCTCGGCCGACTCGGGGCACTGGGGGGCAGGCTTGAGCATGATCGTGTTCCCGAGGATCAGGTTCGGACCGGCAAAGCGGGCCACCTGGTAGTAGGGGAAGTTCCAAGGCATGATCCCGAGCAGCGGCCCGATCGGACCCCGTCTGATCAGGGCCCGGCCCTCGCCGTCCAGCAGTTCGATCGGCTCGTCCTTCAGGAACTCGGGAGCGTTGTCACAGAAGTACTCGTAGATCGCAGCGCAGAAATCGATCTCGCCCAGAGACTGCTCCATCGGCTTGCCCATCTCGCGTCCGATGATGCGGGCCAGCTCCTCACGACGTTCAGTGTGAAGCTCGGCGACCCGGCGAACCGCCGCGATCCGGTCATCGAGAGTGGTTCCGCGTGACCACTGGCCGAAGGCCTGTTCGGAGCGGGCCATTGCCGCTTCGACCTCGGCGTCGGTCATGGTCGAATACTCCTTGACCTGCTCCCCGGTTGCCGGGTTCACAACCGCGTACATGCTCATAGATCTCCACTCCTCGATTCGGGTTTACCCGACTCCGTCACCGCCGGGCGGGCTTGCGCCCAGTCTACCCGTGGCCCGCCAATTCTCAACCGGCTTCGGGACGGGTCCGCCAGTAGCGGTCAAAGCCGGCCCACATGCCCTCGAACGGGCCGGAGAGGTAGTAGCCATTGACCGCCTCCTCACCGATCTGGTCGGCAAGCCAGGTTCGGATCCAGGCGGCCATCCCCTCGGCGTCGGTCCGGCGTGACACATCGGCGAACTGTCTGAGGGCATCGTGCATCATCTCGATCTGGCGGGCGGGGTCGTCGGCCTGCCCGAAATGCATGAAGGCGATCCGGGCGGGATCCCAGTCCGCCACGAGGTCGAGCGACCGGTGCCACTCCGGGGGATCGATGTCGGGCGGGGGCGTCGGTGGGAATGCCGGACCTCCGTCGATCCGGATCCCGGTGACATCACCGGTGAAGGCGGTGCGGGTGGGGGAGTGCAGGTAGCAGACGTGGTGCTGGGCGTGACCGGGGGTGTAGGCCACCTCCCAGGGACCGATCGACTCCCCGCCCTTGAGCACCCTGATGCTCGCCTCCGGAACCGGAATCACCTCGCCCCAGAGTTGATCGAACACCTCCCCGAATACCTTGCGGGCACTGGCCACCAGGCGGGTCGGGTCGATCATGTGGGGGGCACCGCGTTCATGCACCCAGACCTCGGCGTCCGGGTACCGCTCCAGCAGACGCCCGGTTCCACCGGCGTGGTCGAAGTGGATGTGGGTCAGGAGAATCGCCTCGGGCGTCTCGTCGCCCAACGCCTCGATCACCCGGTGAACCGTCTTCTCGCAGCCGGGATCGACCACGACTCCATCGAAGAGGTGGGCACCCATCGCTCCCGGGCGATCGAGGTGAAGCAGATCCACGGTGGTGGGGACGGGGCCGGTCATCAACGCGAATGATCCCGGAAAGCCGCCACTCGGCGCGCCCGGGCTCGAAACGCGGCCCTGAAGCCGGGCTAGCGCGGGGATCCGATCACAAAGGCGCGGGACTCCAGGAGTGGATCCTGCAACGCGGACCACTGGACTCCTTCGTCCTCGAAGGAGTGGATTCCGGGCAGCATGTTGTGGTCAACCGCCCAGACCATCTCGGTCTCGATCCCGTCGCTCGAAAGGCGATCGAGCTCGATCAGGGTGAAGTCTTCCGTTTCGAGGACCGTGGTTTCGGTTGCGAGGGTACAGCTGACGGTTACGGCGTTCATGCCTCCCGGGTACCCGTTTTCGCGCCGGACTATTCCGGTGACCGCGTATCGACCTGCACCCGCGGGCACGGGTGCAGGTGCGTGGTTCTCGCTTGGCGCCATCGCCAGACGGAGCGGCTCGTCTTGAACTACCGAGATTCCGGGGTGCTTCGTCGCCTTGACGCCGGTGTGGTACCGCCGTGCGGCACCGGCATTCAATGCTCGATAATGTCGGTTATGTCAACTCGAATCACCAGCGGAGAGCCACACCGTACGCGGCCAGGCCCCGATCCCGGCTGACCAGGGTCAGGTTCTCCTCCAGCGCCTGAGCGACCAGGAGCCGGTCGAACGGATCTCTGTGGTGAAACTCAAGCTCACGAATCTTCCACAGGTGTGACCTCCTGATCGGCAGCTCAAGAAGCCCGGCCGCACCCAGATGTTCAGGCAGATCGGCGGGAACTTCCAGGCGATCGAGCGAGGACTTGATCGCGATCTCCCAGATCGAGACGTCGCTGACGTGAAGAGCATGGTTACGTTCCGCGGCGATCGTCCGCAGCCACTCCGGCACCCGCTCATCCCCGTCCAGCAGCCAGAGGATGACCTGTGTGTCGAGCAGAAGTCTCAACTCACTGGTAGGCGTCGAAGCCCGGAATCGGGTCGTCGAAGTCATCACCGATCCGGATCCTTCCTTCCAGGGACCCGAAGATCTCAGGCCGCTCCGGATCCCGGTAACCGATGATCTTGGCTACCGGCTTGGAACCCCGGCGGATGATCACTTCCTCGCCACGCTCAGCCCGCTCGATCAGCTTCGAGAGGTTCGTCTTGGCTTCTCCTATGGCGATCGGCTGCGACACAGGCCAAAGTTAGCCAACTTGGCCAAGCAAGTCAAGTGTGCGAAATTCCCGAGCGGGCTCTACCGACCACGCAACCCGCCGGGACCAGTTCTGCGAGTCTGGTTCGACTGCCGGACAGTCCTGACCGACAGGCAGGCAACTTCCTTGGGAGACAGAGAGGTGACCCCCGTGAGAATCGTCATGAGTGCTCTTGCCGCAGCAGGCGTGGGACTGGCCCTGCTGATTCCCGCCCCGACGGCATCGGCGAGGAACGCTTACATATCCGCCAAGGATGCCCGCCACTTTGCGCGATCCGCGGTCCGGGGTGTGTACCCGCGGGCGTTCAAGGTTCGTGTCCGGTGCGGTCGTCGTTCCCGAAGCCTCCTGATTTGCGATGTCAGCTGGGTCCGGGCGCACGTGTCCCGCCGATACGGCACGGTCAGGGTGAGGGGTCTGAAACGGTATGGCGAGCTCCTTGTCCGGACGGCCCTGATCGTCATCCACTAGAAGGTGTGGCCAAAACGTCCCGAAGGTGTGGGGCCGTATGCCAACGGGATGCGAGAAGAAGGGGATAAATCGGGCTGGTGGCCCGATGTTCCCCGCCGGCGAAGCAGACCGCAGGCATACGGATCCACACCGAGGACAGAGCTTTTGGCCACGCTTTCTAGAAGGTGTGGCCAACATGTCCCGAAGGCACGGGACCGTATGCCAACCGTTTCTGGTGATCTGCCGGACATCTCTGTACCCTTTGTCGCATCGGATCGCTGAGACGCGATGCCAGGGAACTGAAAACACTTCTAGAAGAATCACCCTCAAGGGAGCGAGATGACTGCCGAGACGATCCAGAGACGACTTCTGCCGGTTGCGGGCGCACTGCTGCTGGCAGTAGCCATGTTCCTTCTGGCCTGGTCGACGCCGGCGCCGGCCGGCGCCGCGACCGCCACGGTCAGCAAGGGCAAACAGGCCAAGAAGACCGCCCGGGAGAAGGCACGCGAAAGGGCCAGGAAGCGTCGCGAGGCCCGCAAGCGGGCGGCAAAGCGCCGGGCTGCAGCCCGTCTGCGCAAGCGGATCGCCGGTCTCAAGTTTTACACCCCGCCGAAAACCCTGCCCAAGGGTCACGGCAAACTGATCTGGCAGCGCAAAGCTGACGGCCTGGTCCCGCTGAAGTCGGCCTCCTCGACCAAGCTGGTCCTCTACACCTCGGTATCCCCCACCGGCAAGCGGATCGCGGTTTCGGGCTCGGTCAGCTTCCCCAAGGGCAAGGCGCCGAAGGGCGGGTGGCCGGTGATCACCTACGGTCACGGGACCACCGGCATCGCCGATATCTGCGCCCCCTCCCGCAACAAGGCGGGTGGGCCTGCGGTCGGCTACATCAACTACACGGATCAGGACCAGAACATGTGGCTGGATGCCGGCTACGCGGTGGCCCGCACCGACTACGAAGGCCTCGGGGTGCCGAAGCTGACTCATCCCTTCCTGGTCGGTGAGTCCGAGGGACGCGGCGTGCTGGACATCGTCCGGGCTGCTCGCGAGATGGGGCCGAAGGTCTCGAAGAACTTCCTGATCGCGGGTCACTCCCAGGGCGGTCAGGCGGCGCTGTTCGCGGGCGGTCTTGCGGCAAGCTGGGTTCCGGATCTGAAGCTGAAGGGCACGGTGGCCTACGCCCCGGCCTCGAACTTCAAGCTTCAGGCCACCCTGCTCGGCTCGATGACCGAACCGAGCGGCCTGAGCGGACTGGCCTCGATGTTGATCGTCGGCCAGTCGGTCGTCGATCCGTCGGTGAAGCCGGCCGAGATCATGTCGGACTCCTTCGTGCCGTTCCTTCCCCAGGTGACGACGAAGTGCCTGCCTCAGCTCGCGGAGCCGACCAGCCTCGGCGGTCTGGCCCCGTCGACGCTACTCCGCAACACGAATCTGACAGATCCGGTCAACGTCAACCTGTTGAACGTGCTCGAGAAGCAGAATCCGGAGCTGAAGTCGGTTGCCCCGATCCTGCTGCTTCAGGGAGATGCGGACACCACCACCCTGCCGTTCCTCAGCGTCAAGCTGAAGACGCAGCTGGAAGCCAAGGGCAACGATCTCACCTACCTGACCTATCCGACCGCCGATCACGGCACGGTGCTGGTGGACGCCCGCCCCGACGTGATGGCGTTCTTCCGGTCGAAGCTCCCGTCCGGGCGCTGAGTCGGACGCAACTCCTGGAAGACGGCCGCCGGTTTGAACCGGCGGCCGTTTTTCATGCAGCGGGACCGGGTCAGCGCCCGGTGACCTGTCGTCTCAGTGCCTCCTCTTTCTCCTGAAGTTCAGGGGTGAACGCTTCACCGAAGTCGCCGGCGGTGATGTACGGACGAATTTCCACCTCGGCCGGACCCCGCTCGGGGTTGAAGGGAATCTGGACGGCCCACTCGATCGCCTCCTCCAGGGTCTCGACGTTCCAGACCCAGTAGCCGGCCACGAGCTGTTCCGGGTCGGGAAAGGGTCCCTTGACCGTTTCCGGGCCGGATGCCGAGTACCGGACTCTGGCGCCGCCGGAGCTGGGGCGAAGCCCGTCACCGTCAACCAGAACCCCGGCGTCACCCAGCCGCTGGTTGAACTCGCCCATCTCGGCCAGTTCGGCCTCGGTGGGCATGATCCCGGCCTCGCTCGCTTTCGATGCCTTCACCAACACCATGCACTTCATCCGTTCTCCATTCCTCGGTGGTTCCTGACCGACCGGGTCGGTCCGATCGAGGATGCCGGTGCCCCGCGGAACTCGTTGCCGTCCGAACCGGGCCTCTCGGCCTCTCTACCCGGTTTCGCGGTCGAGCCACGCCGAGTAGCCCGATCGAGCGTCGGAATCGATCCGGGTGTAGATCCGGTCGGCCCTCAGCAGTTTCGAGAGCCGGAGACTCGCGGCGGGAGGCAGCGACCCGGCGAGCCGGGCAAGCAGGCCGTCAAGCACCGGGTTGGCGATTCGGGCCCGATCGGTTCCGACCGTCCCCGCGATCTTTGCTGCGAGCTCCCGTGGCGGGACCAGCTTGACCACCGGCCCGGTCCGGGTGCCGTCCATCATCCTGGTGGCGGTGGGGCCCGGCAAGACCAGGGTGAGCTGCAGTCCACTCCCCCGGCTCTCGGCCCGAATCGACTCGGTGAAGCCGACCACTCCGTGCTTCGAGGCCGCGTAGGCGGCCAGTCCGGGGACACCCATCAACCCGGCCAGGGAGGCGATGTTGATGATCTGGCCTCGACCTCGCGGCAGCATCAGTTTGACCGCCTCGAGGGTGCCGTTGATCGTCCCGAGCAGGTTGATCTCGATGATCCGGCGGATCATTCCGGGGTCCTGTTCGAAAGCCAGCGGTGCAGTCGGAGCGATTCCGGCGTTGTTGATCAGCACGTCGAGCGGCCCGAGCTCCCGCTCGGCGGCGGCCAGCCAGTCGGCGAAAGCCTCCCGGTCGCGTACGTCCAGGCCATGGGCGAAGGCGGTACTTCCAAACCCGGAGATCGCATCCTCCATTGGATCGGTGTCCAGGTCGGCGAGGGCCAGTCGGTGCCCTCGGGCGGCGAGAATCCTCGCGGTCTCCAGCCCGATGCCGCGGGCGGCGCCGGTGATCGCGATGGTCAGTGGTCCGGTCGGCAGGGACATACTCCGATTCTCACCGATCTTGACCGGGCGCGGTGAGAAGCGGGCCGACCAGCGCGATCATCATCAGTTTCTGGAGGTCGAGCAGTTCGGTCGCGGGGAGATCCAGATCACCCAGAACGAAGGCGACGAGTTGCTCGTTCACCGCGCCGACCAGCCCCAGGGCGAGCACATCGAGGCGGGGGTCGTCGGCCAGGTCCCAACCCGGATCCTGCCGAACCTGGTCGGTGATCAGCCGGGCATAGGAGTGGAGCGCCTCCCGGCGTCGGGTCTCCATCCGTTCGCTCACTCCGACCGTTTCGATCTCCTGGATCCGGGCTCGGCGCGGATCCTCGGTCAGGGCGGTGAAGAAGGCTTCGAGCCCCCGTGAAAGGCGTTCGAACAGTCCCGGCGGGCCGTTCTCGAGCGCAGCCAGAGCGCGGGCCTGGGTGTCGGACACGAGGCCATCGAAGATCTCGGCCAGCAGGTCCTCCCTGTCCTCGAACGCCTCGTAGAAGTAGCGCTCGGTCAGGCCCGCTTCCGCACAGACCGCCTTGACCGGTGAGTGGGCGTAGCCACGAGTGCCGAAAAGCTCAATCCCGGCCTCGATCAGCCGGCTGCGGCGCTCGGCCCGCCGTTCTTCGGCGCTGAGGCCCCGCCAGGTACGGCCTCCCCTGTCCTTGGCGTCGGGTGCAGTCATCTCGGCCAAGTATCCCCGCTGTTGCGGCCCGGTGCCGGATCGGCTCACCGCTGGTTACGAAGTTCGACCAGACCGGCCAGGTCCTCGTTCGAGAGCTCGGTCAGCGCGGATTCACCGGTACTCACGATCGCCTCGGCCAGTTCCCGCTTGTTTTCGTGAATGGCCGCGATCCGGTCCTCGATCGTCCCTTCCGCGATCAGACGGTGAACCTGCACGGGACGGGTCTGGCCGATGCGATGGGCCCGGTCCGTTGCCTGCTCCTCCACCGCCGGGTTCCACCAGCGGTCGTAATGGATCACGTGATCCGCCCTGGTCAGGTTCAGCCCGGTACCGGCTGCCTTCAGCGAAAGCAGAAAGACCTGCACCTCGCCGTTCTGGAAGCGGTCCACCATGCGTTCCCGCTGCCGGACCGGAGTACCGCCGTGGAGCAGCATGGTCGGAATCTCTCTCGCCCGGAGGTGGGACTCGATCAGTCGTGCCATCGCCACGTACTGGGTGAAGACCAGGGTCGCGCCATCCTCGGCACGGATCGTGTCCAGCAGTTCGTCAAGCAGCTCCAGTTTTCCGGACCGGCCTTGCAGCACCGGTTTCTCTTCACGGGTGTACTGGGCCGGGTGGTTACAGATCTGCTTGAGCGAGGTGAGCATCTTCAGGACCAGCCCGCGACGACCGATGCCATCCGATCCCCGGATCTCGGCCATGTTCTGGCGAACCGTCCGTTCGTACAGGCCGATCTGTTCCTCGGTCAGCTCAACCGGCTGGTCGGTGATCGTCTTCGGCGGCAGTTCCGGGGCGATCCCGGGATCGGTCTTGCGCCGTCGGAGCAGGAAGGGACGAACGAGGCGGTTCAGGGTGTGGGTGGTCTCCTCGTTCTGCTCCAGCTCGATCGGGTCGGCCCACCGGCGTCGGAACGAGGCGTGGGAGCCGAGCAGGCCGGGTGTGGTCCAGTCGAGGATCGCCCAGAGTTCGCTCAGGTTGTTCTCGACCGGGGTTCCGGTCAGGGCGACCCGCGACCGCCCCGGCAGGGTCCGCAGGGCCCGGGCTCCCGCGGAACGCGGATTCTTCACGTGCTGGGCTTCATCCGCGACGACGAGTCCCCACGAGATCTCCCCCAGGGCCTCCTGGTCGAGCCTCATGGTGCCGTAGGTGGTGAGAATGAAGCCGCCGGCGAGATGATCGAGAGATCGCTGCGGTCCGTGATAGCGCCGGACGCTCTCGCCCGGAGCGAAGCGGTGAATCTCCCGCTCCCAGTTGCCCAGCAGGGATGCGGGGCAGACGACCAGGGTCGGACCGGCGGTCTGGGGGTTGAGCCGGCGATGCAAGTGGAGTGAGATCAGCATCACGGTCTTGCCGAGGCCCATGTCATCGGCGAGGCAGCCCCCGAGTCCGAGCGAGGTCATTCGATTCAGCCATCGCATCCCCTCGACCTGGTACTCACGCAGAGTGGCCTCCAGCCCGGGTGGCGGCGCCAACGGGTCCGGATCGGCCCTGGTCACCTCCTCACGCAGTCTCGCCACCCATCCTTCGGCCTCGACCGAAACCTGTTTCCCGTCGATCACCATGTTTCCGGTCAGGGCGATCGAGAGCGCGTCGATGGCGGTGAGGGGCTTCAGATCCCGATTCCGGGCCCGGGATGCCTCCAGCGGCGGGATCAGGACCCACTGGTCCCGCAGCCTGATCACCGGACCGTCGGCGTCCGCGATCAGGCCGATCTCGGCATCGTCGAGGTGGTCGCCGTCGAGAGTCAGCTGCCAGGAGAGCCCCTGGATCGCATCCTGGTCGAACACGTCAGGAACGCTTTGACTGAGCCTTCCGCTGGACCCGACCACCACGTGGGCTGCGAGCCCACGGTTGAGCGCCGGGCTCCACTCGACTGCGACCCCCGACGCTTCCAGTCGTTCGGCCGCACCGTCGAGCAGATCCAGGACCTCGTGATCGGCCAGGGTGCATCCGGTCGGGACATCCGCATCGAGCAGTCGCCGCAGCGGATTCCAGGCTGCGGCGGCGATCCCCACCCCCATCGTCGTGTCGATTCTCCCCCGGGACCCGAAGCCTTCGTCCCCCCACAGCCCGGAAACATCCTGGAACCCGGTCGTACGGCCCGGGTGGCAGGTCTGCACGGTCAGTTCAAAGGGATGTTCCCGAAAGGCCCCTCCGGGAACGTCGATCCGAAGTCGAATCGAAGACTCCTTCCGCTTCTCGCGGCTGGTTCCGACCGGTGCGGTTCGGGAGTCGGCAGGTCCCTTTCGGGACCGTGAAGTTGATCTGACGGGCGACAAAGGCGACCCGACATTCTATGTGTTCAGTCTCGTGCGGGCGTCTTCCCGGACGGTTTTGACTGCTTCAGTTCGATTCCTGCGCCCCGAAGCATCAGGTAGCTGATCCAGACCGCGAGCGCGAACACCGGCAGCCCCATCGCCGTCTTGGCGATTCCCAGGGCGACCAGCGATCCCGACAGGTAGAGCGGCAGCTGCACCAGGAGCCGGGCGAGGAAGGTGCCTACCCAGACCCAGCTGACCCGGCTGAACAGGCGCACCCGGGCAGGGTCCTTGCGCCAGCTTCTACCCTCCCCGATCAACGGTCCGATCACGATCCCCATCAGGGGCCAGCGGGCCAGGATCGAGATCGCGTAGACCGCCGCCCAGATTCCGTTCAGAAAGAGCCCGGGCAGGAAGAAGTTCTCGGCCTTGCCGGTCCGGGTGGCGATGAAGCCGGCCAGGGCGACCCCGAAGAATCCGGCCAGCACGAAGCGGGCCGGCTCCCCACGCACGATCCGGAACAGCCCGATCGCCGCTCCGAGACCGACGGCGATCAAGGCGGCAAGCCTGAGCTGCTGCCCGGTGGCTACGTATGCGATCACGAAGGCGAGGCCGGGCAGGCTGGAGTCGGCCACCCCCTGGGGTCCGCCCAACTCGTCCAGCAGGTTGATCTCCTGCTCGCGATCCAGTTCGATCTCTGCGGTCGGCGGGTCGAGCCGATCGGCTTCGTTCGTCACCGGAAGATCATCGCGCAATCATCGCGAGGCTGCGTCACGGCGCCGACTCGCAGAACCGCTCCCGTTTGGTCGGGGATTCAGGCAGCGAGGGCGCCGGCCGGGTTGAACCGGGCCGTTTCCACCGCGGGCGGAACGATCGGCCAGGCACCCTCCACCCGCTCCGGGTGGCCCTTCGACGCAAAATGCTCCTGGAGCGAGGCGGCCTGCTCGGCAGCCCAGCGAACCTGGTCCTCGTGGAGCTCGAAAAGCTCGGCCTCCCCGATCTCCCGGTTCAGGCTGGCCAGTTTCCAGGCGAGTCTGGCGGCCGCCAGGGCATCGGCATCGGCTGCGTGGGCGTCGGTCAGCGGTATCCCGTACGCATCGCAGAGGACGCTGAGGGTCCGTCGGCCCTTGCGGAAACGGTTGACCTGCTTGTCGAGCACGTAGGGGTCAACCACGGTGAGGCCGTCGGGGCCGACGCGATCGATCAGCGGTTCGACCCCGTGTCGACGCGCCTCACGGTCGAGAATTGTCAGATCGAACCGGGCATTGAACGCCACTACCGGTACGTCGTCCGCGAGGGCGCGGGCAAGGATCGTGGTCACCTCCTCGACCGCCTGGCCGGCAGGGACTCCCTCGCTGCGGGCCCGACCGGTGGTGACCCCATGCACGGCGGTGGCCTCCGCCGGGATCTCGATCCCCGGATCAACCAGCCAGTCGTGGCTGATCCGCTCCAGCCCGATCCCGACGATGCTGACTGCCGCGGTGACGATGCGGTCGTTCTCGATGTCGGTCCCGGTGGACTCTATGTCGAAGGCGGCCATCCGCCCCTCGTGCCAACTCACGAAAGTCAAGGTAGCGATGGCACCGGACGCGAACCGGGTCGGTCAGGAAGGGCCGATCTCGACCTGAAGCGGCTCGCTTGAAACCACGTGCTCCACCTGGAGTGTGGTGTGACCGATCCCGAACTCATCGGCGAGCATCGCCTCGGTGACCAGGCAGGCACGATGGCAGTTTGCCGCCGGACCGACCAGCACATGGGCTGAAAGCATCGGCATCCCGGAGGTGATCTGCCACACGTGGAGATCATGCACCTCGACCACGTCCGCGATCGCGGCCATCCGCCGGCCGATCTCCTCGGTGTCGAGGTCGGAGGGCGCGGCCTCCAGCAGGATGTCCACCGACTCCTTGACCACGGTCCAGGCACTGAATGCGATCAGGATCGAGATCACCACCGAGATCACCGGGTCGGCTGCCTCCCAGCCGGTGAGCAGGATCACCAGGGCCGCGACGATCACCCCGACCGAGCCGGCCAGATCGGCCAGAACATGTCGTAGTGCCGCCTTCACGTTGAGACTCTCACCACCGGAGCGCATCAGGATCCAGGCAGCAACCAGGTTTACCGCCAGTCCGATCAGGGCGATCGCCAGCATCCCGCCCCCCAGGACCTCCACCGGATCGTTCAGCCGGTGGACCGCCTCGACCACGATCCAGACCGCCACCACCGCCAGCAGGATCCCGTTGAGCAGCGCCGCCAGGATTTCCGCCCGCTTGTAGCCGTAGGTCCGGCGGGCCGAGACCGGCCGGGCCGCGAGGATCACCGCCCCCAGTGCGACGAACAGGGAGAGGCTGTCGGAAAGCATGTGTCCGGCGTCGGCGAGCAGGGCGAGGCTGCCGGTGATCAGGCCCCCGGCGACCTCGGCCAGCATGTAGCCCCCGGTGAGGATCGCCGCCGCCAGCAGCGCCCGCCGGTCGGTTCCGCGCCAGCCTCCCGGGCCGTGGCTGTGACCGGCATGGTCGTGGGAGTGCCCGCTCATGCATCAAGTTTATTTCGGACCACCGTTGGTACCGTCTCGGGTATGACACTCCCCCGGCCTGCAATCTGGGTTCCGGCATTTGCTGCCGCGGTGGCGGTAGTCGCCGGGCCGGCTCTCTGGTGATCGCCGGCAGCTCCCGCCTTCGGGATGCCGCGGGCGAATTCCTCCGCAGCGAGACCGCGGGCGGTGCCTGTCTGCTCGCGGCGGTGGTCCTGGCGATGACCTGGGCGAACCTGGTTTCGGGAGACGGCTACTTTTCGTTCTGGGAGCAGCAGCTCACGATCGGCTGGGGATCGCTCAGCCTGACCGAGGATCTCCAGCACTGGATCAACGACGGGCTGATGGTGGTCTTCTTTTTCGTCGTCGGCCTGGAGATCAAGCGGGAGCTCGTGGTCGGGGAACTGAACGACCGGCGGAAGGCGGCCCTGCCGGTGATCGCTGCTATCGGAGGGGTGATCCTGCCGGCCTTGATCTTCGCTCTCGTCAACCGGGGGGGTGAGTTCGCCGAGGGCTGGGCGATCCCGATGGCGACTGACATCGCCTTCGCGGTGGCGGTGCTGGCTGTGCTCGGCTCCCGGATCCCCCCGGGTGTCCGGCTGCTGCTGCTCAGCATCGCGATCGTCGACGACGTGATCGCGATCACCGTGATCGCGGTCTTCTACACGGAGACGATCAGCCTCGGATGGCTGGGGTTGGGTGCCGCCGCGCTCGCCTCGACCTTCCTGTTCCGTCGCCTCGGCGCGGTCAGTCCGCTCTGGTATCTGCCGTTGGGGCTGATCGCCTGGCTCGGTTTTCTCCAGTCCGGCGTTCACGCCACCATCGCCGGGGTCGCTCTGGGACTCTTGACTCCGGCTCACGCGGTCGGCGGCAGGCAGGTTCTGGAGAACCTCGAGTTCCGCCTGCACCCCTGGTCCTCGATGCTGATCGTCCCTCTGTTCGCGCTGGCCAACGCCGGGGTTGAGTTCAGCCAGAAAGTGATCTCGGATGCCGTCTCCTCCCCCCTCTTTGCGGGGATCGGGCTTGGCCTGGTCCTCGGCAAGCTGCTCGGAATCGCCGGAACTACCCTGCTCTCGGCGCGACTGGGGATAACCCGCCTGCCGACCGGGGTTGCCGGCCGTCAGGTCTGGGGGATCGCCGCCCTCGGCGGAATCGGATTCACGGTCTCCCTCTTCATTGCCGGCCTTACTTTCAGTGACTTCGAAACTCTGGAGATCGCCAAGCTGGGCATCTTCTCCGGATCGCTGATCAGCGGGCTCCTGGGTGCGGCGATCCTGCTCAGCCGACCGAGCCGGCCCCGACTCCCGGCAGAGTCTGAAGGTAGCGCTCGACCATCCGGGCACACTGACGTCCCTCGTTAATCGCCCAGACGATCAGGGACTGCCCGCGCCGGGCATCACCGGCCGCGAAAACCCCGGGGACCGAGGTCCCGTAGGTACCCGCCTTGATGTTCCCGCGGACGTCGAGATCGCAGCCGAGCGCCTCGACCAGCTCCGGTTCCGGGTGGAGGAAGCCCATCGCCAGCAGCACCAGGTCGGCACCGAGCTCGAAGTCGGAGCCCTCCACCGGACCGAAAGGCGGAGTTTCCCCGGCCCGCGCGAGCCGCAGGGTCTCGACCCGGTCGCCGGTTCCGGTGAACCCGGTCGTGGTCACCGAGAAGTCCTGTTCTCCGAGGTCGAGTGAGGTGGCCTCCTCCATCGCATAGGAGAGTCGGAACTTGTGTGGCCAGAGCGGCCACGGGGTGCGCTCGTCGGGCCGATTCTCGGGCGGTTCGGGAGTAGCCTGAGCTGGACGACCCTCGAGGCACCCTCCCTGATCGCGTGGCCGACGCAGTCGGCGCCGGTATCGCCGCCTCCGATCACCACGACCCGTTTGCCGGCAGCGGTGATCCCCAACGGTTCCGGGCCGGGGGTTTCGGGAACCCGGCCCTCGGTGATCGCCAGCATCCGGTTGCGATCACAGAGGTACTCCATCGCGTAGTGAACGCCCTTGAGCTCCCGTCCCGGGACCGGCAGGTCACGCGGTACCCGCGAGCCGGTGGCGAGTACTACCGCGTCAAAGAGTTCCCTCAGTTCCTCTACGGTCACATCGACCCCGACGTCCACCCCGCAGCGGACCTCCACCCCCTCGGCCACGATCTGGCCCATGCGGCGTTCGACGATCCGCTTCTCGATCTTGAAGTCAGGAATCCCGAACCGGACCAGTCCCCCGGGGGCCTCGTCACGTTCGAACAGGGTGACCGCGTGTCCGGCCCGGCGGAGCTGCTGGGCGGCGGCGAGTCCGGCCGGTCCGGAACCGACCACTGCGACCCGGTGGCCGGTCTCCCGCTTCGGCGGACGCGGCCGGATCCAGCCTTCATCCCAGGCGCGTTCGACGATCGCGTGTTCGAGCTGCTTGATCGTGACCGAGTTTCCTTCTCGGATCTCGAGCACACAGGCAGCCTCGCAGGGTGCGGGACAGAGCCGACCGGTGAAGTCGGGGAAGTTGTTGGTCGCGTGGAGCTGCGTGATCGCATCCTCCCAGCGGCCCTGGTAGACCGAGTCGTTCCAGTCCGGGATCAGGTTGCCGAGCGGGCACCCGTTGTGGCAGAAAGGCACCCCGCACTCCATGCAGCGGGCACCCTGATCCGAGAGTTCCTCGTCCGAACGGATCAGCTCGAACTCGCGGAAGTCCTTTGCCCGCTCGCCGGGGTCCCGGTACGGGATTCCGGAACGATCGATCTCGAGGAAACCACCAAGCTTTCCCATTTCAGCTCTCCTCCATCGCGGAAGCGATTGTCTGCGGTTCGGCCAGTTGCTGCGCGCGTTCGGCCTCGACCCTGGCCAGGACCCGCTTGTAGTCCTCGGGGAACACCTTCACGAACTCTCCGGCTGCCTCGGGCCACTTGTCGAGAATGGCGGCGGCAACGGTCGACCCGGTCCGGGCCAGGTGCTCCCGGAGCAGGTCGGCGAGAACCTCCCGGTCCGTTTCGTCCGGGGACTCAAGCTGGTTCAGCATCGAGGGGTTGACCCGGTCGGCAAAGTCGCCCTCCCGGTCGAGCACGAATGCGTGGCCGCCGCTCATCCCGGCGGCAAAGTTGCGGCCGGTCGGACCCAGGACCACGACGGTACCCCCGGTCATGTACTCGCAACCGTGGTCCCCCACCCCTTCGACCACCGCATCGGCACCGGAGTTCCGGACCGCGAACCGCTCACCGGCCAGACCCCGGAAAAAGGCCCGTCCGCTGGTCGCACCGTAAAGCGCCGTGTTCCCGACGATCACATTTTCCTCGGGTCGATAGGTCACACCCACCGGTGGTGAAACCGCGACGATTCCGCCGGACAGCCCCTTGCCGGCGTAGTCGTTGACCTCGCCCTGCAGGGCGAGCGAGACCCCGGGGGCGAGCCAGGCCCCGAAGGACTGTCCGGCAGCACCGGTCAGGTTCACCTTGATCGACTCGGGCGACAGACCGGCCGCCCCGTGACGGACCGTGATTGCGTTCGAGAGGATGCCTCCGACCGCCCGGTCGACGTTCCTGATCGGCAGCGAGAGTTCCACTCGGCCGCCTCCCTCGATCGCCTCGCCGGCCGCTTCGATCAGCTTCCAGTCGAGGTTGTCCTCGAGCACCGGCTCTGGTGCCCGGGTGCGGTGGCGGGGTGCTGAGCCGTCGACCTCTTCGGGCCAGGCAAGCAGATCCCCGAGATCGATGCCCCGGGCCTTCCAGTGTTCGACCGCGTCGTCCGGTTCGAGCAGTTCGGTCCGGCCGATCAACTCGTCGATTGTCCGTACCCCGAGCTCGGCCATCACTCTCCGGGCCTCCTCGGCCACAAAGAAGAAGTAGTTGACCACGTGTTCCGGTTGTCCGGTGAAACGTCGACGCAACTCGGGATCCTGAGTCGCAATCCCGACCGGGCAGGTGTTCAGGTGGCAGGCCCGCATCATGATGCAGCCGGAGGCGATCAGCGGCGCGGTCGCGAAACCGAACTCGTCCGCTCCGAGCAGCGCGGCGATCACCACATCACGTCCGGTCTTCAGCTGCCCGTCCGTCTGCACCGTTATCCGGGAGCGCAGATCGTTCCGGAGCAGGGTCTGCTGGGTTTCGGCCAGGCCGATCTCCCACGGGATCCCGGCCGAGTGGACCGAGGAGAGCGGTGACGCCCCGGTGCCGCCGTCGTGTCCGGCGATCAGCACATGGTCGGCATTGGCCTTGGCGACACCGGCGGCGACCGTGCCGACCCCGACCTCGGCCACCAGCTTCACCGAGACCGAAGCGGCCGGGTTGCCGCACCTCAGGTCGTAGATCAGCTGTTTCAGGTCCTCGATCGAGTAGATGTCGTGATGTGGTGGCGGCGAGATCAGGCCGACCCCCGGGGTCGTGTGCCGGACCGAGCCGATGTACTCGTCCACCTTGTGACCCGGAAGCTGTCCACCCTCGCCGGGCTTCGCTCCCTGAGCCATCTTGATCTGGAGCTGATCGGCGTTCGCCAGGTACTCGATCGTGACTCCGAAGCGGCCGGAGGCGATCTGCTTGATCGCCGAGCGGCGCGAGTCGCCGTTGGCGTCGGGGGTGAAACGGACCGGATCCTCGCCGCCCTCACCGGTGTTCGACCGACCGCCTAGACGGTTCATCGCGATCGCCAGATTCTCGTGTGATTCACGGGAGATCGAGCCCAGGGACATCGCCCCCGTGGCAAACCGCTTCACGATCTCCTTTGCGGGTTCGACTTCGGCTACCGGTACGGCTCCCCCGACTGCCGGCCGGAGTCGCAGGAGCCCGCGCAGGGTGGCTCGCTTGACCGCGATCCCGTTGACCTGGGCGGCGAACTCGTCGTATCGCTCCTGGGCGTCCCCCCCGGTCCCACGCACCGCGTGCTGCACCAGCGAGATCGTCTCCGGGTTCCACTGGTGGAACTCGCCGTCCCGTCGCCACGCATAGACCCCGCCCACCGGCAGCAGGTCCTGTTCGGTTCCGGGATAGGCGGCGGCGTGTCGTTCCATCGTCTCGGTCGCGATCACGTCGATTCCGATGCCCCCGATCCGGGAGGCCGTCCCGGTGAAGTAGCGATCGATCAGGCCCCGTTCGAGGCCGACCGCTTCGAAAATCTGGGCTCCGCAGTAGGACCGGATCGTCGAGATCCCCATTTTCGAGATCGTCTTCAGCAGACCCTTGCCGATCGCCTTGACCACGTTTCGCTGCCCCTGTTCGGGCGAGCTGATGTCCGGCACGAGCCCCTCCGTCACGAGGTCGTCGACCGTGTCCAGCATCAGGTACGGGTTGATCGCCGAACAGCCGAATCCGATCAGGGTCGCCATGTGGTGCACCTCACGCGGTTCCCCGGACTCGAGAATCAGGCCCGCGCTCAGACGGGTGCCGGCCCGGACCAGATGGTGATGAACCGCCCCCACGGCGAGCAGCGCCGGAATCGGGACCCGGCGCGGCCCGGCCCGGCGGTCGGAGAGAATCAGGATGTTCATGCCACGGGCGATCGCTTCGCTCGCCTCTTCGCAGACCACTTCGAGCCGGTCTGCCAGACCCTCCGGACCTTCGGCCGCATCCCAGGTGATGTCGAGCGTGTCGACCCTGAAGATGCTGCGATCGACGTGGCGGATGGTTTCCAGCTCCTGGTTCATCAGGATCGGCTGGTTCAACGAAAGCTGCCCGGCGTGTTCCCCCGTTTCACCGAGGAGGTTGTGCTCTGCTCCGATCCCGATCCCCAGGCTCATCACGATCTCCTCCCGGATCGGATCGATCGGCGGGTTCGTGACCTGGGCGAAGAGCTGCTTGAAGTAAGAGTAGAGCGGCGGCCGGTTGTCGGAAAGGACCGGCAGGGAACTGTCGTTGCCCATCGATCCGATCGGTTCGGCTCCGGCGGCGGCCATCGGGGCGATCAGAACCCTCAGATCCTCCTGTGAGTAGCCGAAGGCCCTCTGGCGCCGGGTGTTTGGTTCGACCCCGGTCATGGTGACGTAGGCGGTCGGCAGGTCGTCGAAATGAACCGAGTTCTCGCCCACCCACCGGGAGTAGGGTGACGCGGATGCGACCTCGTGCTTGACCTCCTCGTCGGCCACGATCCGGTGGCGTTCGAGGTCGACCAGGAAAAGCTTGCCGGGCCGCAGGCGGCCGGTTTTCAGGACTCTGCCCGGTTCGAACTCGAGCAGGCCGGCCTCGGATCCGAGCACGATCAGGCCGTCATCGGTCAGGGTCCAGCGTCCCGGCCTGAGTCCGTTGCGGTCCAGGGTGGCTCCGATCATACGGCCGTCGGTGAAGCAGACCGCCGCGGGACCGTCCCAGGGCTCCATCAGGCAGGCGTGGTAGGCGTAGAACCCCTTCAGCTCGTCCGAGAGGTCGTCCCGGTCCCGCCAGGCCTCCGGGATCATCATCATCGCAGCGTGCGGCAGCGAGCGGCCGGAGAGCATCAGGAGTTCGAGCACGTTGTCGAAGGTGGCGGAGTCCGAACCGTCGGGACGGACCACCGGAGTCACCTTGTCCAGATCCTCGCCGAAAAGCTCCGAAGCGAGCTGGGATTCCCGGGCCCGCATCCAGTTGATGTTGCCCCGCAGGGTGTTGATCTCCCCGTTGTGGGCGATCAGGCGGAACGGGTGGGCGAGGTCCCAGCTGGGAAAGGTGTTGGTCGAAAACCGGGAGTGGACGAGCGCCATCGCGGAGCGCAGACGGTGGTCGCCCAGTTCGGGGAAGAATCCAGCTACCTGGTGGGCGGTGAGCATCCCCTTGTAGACCACCGTGCGGGACGAGAAGGAGGCAATGTAGAGCTCCTCCCCGGCAGCGATCTCGCAGACCCGCCGGATCACGTACAGCTTGCGCTCGAAGGCGTCGCGATCCCCGGCCACCCCGGGTCCGGCCGCCACGAAGATCTGGGCGACGTGAGGCCGGGTCCGGTTCGAAACGCGGCCGACGTGTTCCGGATCCACCGGTACGTCCCGCCAGCCGATGACCCGCTGGCCCTCGGCCGCCGCCGTGTCGGCGATGAGCCGCTTGAGTTCTTCCCGGCGAGCACCGTTCTCCCGCGGGAGAAAGCACATTCCGACCCCGTACTCGCCTGCGGCGGGCAGTTCGAAACCGGACTCTTCCCGGTAGAACAGATCGGGGACCTGGATCAGGATCCCGGCGCCGTCGCCGGTGCTGGCGTCTGCGCCCTCGGCACCACGATGCTCGAGGTTCTCGAGAGCCAGGAGGCCCTGGCTGACGACTTCGTGACGAGGACGGTTGTCCAGGCGGGCGACCATCGCCACCCCACAGGCATCATGTTCGTTTCGTGAGTCGTAAAGGCCGTCGGTTCGGGCCGACGACGGGGTGAAGTCCGTCATATGATTGCGCTTTCGGTGCCGGATTGCGCGGCCTCCGGAGCAGTCGGCGTGGTGACCGGATACCGATCCCACCGCCCGGTCAACTCCGGACCGCCGGAGAATTTTACAGATCGACCGGCCGACCGCTCGACAGATCAGCCAGAATCGGAACCGGATTGCCAACCCAGACCCTGATCGAATCCCTGCCAGTCCTGCTCGCGACGGCCGACCCTGCAGCCGGGGTCGGGTTGCTGGCCGCGCTCCTGGCAGGCATGGTCTCGTTCCTTTCTCCCTGCGTTCTGCCGCTGGTTCCCGGCTACCTGTCCGCCGTATCAGGCATGAGTCTGGATGAGCTTGAACAGGGCGACTGGCGGAGGGTTCTCACCCCGAGCCTGTTTTTCGTGGCCAGTTTCTCGGCGGTCTTCATCCTGCTTGGTCTGACCGCCACCCAGCTCGGGGCGACCCTCTCGGATCACCGGAACCTTCTGGACAAGATCGCAGGGACCCTGATCATCGCGATGGGGGTGCTCTTCGTCGCCTCCTTCTTCTTCACCAGGCTGAATCGGGAGTGGCGGTTCGACGGCCTGATGGCACGTGCCGGACGCGGGGGGCCGATCGTGGCCGGCGCGGCATTTGCGGTTGCCTGGACCCCCTGCATCGGCCCGACGCTCGGGGCGATCCTCGGGGCAGCCGCAGCGACCGCCTCCGCCCCGCGCGGAGCGCTGCTCCTGGCGGTCTACTCGGCCGGCCTGGGGATCCCCTTCCTCGCCACGGCGCTCGCTTTCAACCGGATGACCACGGCGTTCAACGTGATCAAGCGTCACTACAGCCTGATCATCGCGATCGGCGGGGTGATCCTGATCGTGATGGGGATCCTGATCCTGACCGGCGAGCTGTACCGGATAAACATCGAGATCCAGCGCTGGATGACCCGCACCGGAATCGATTTCTGGAACTCGGTCTGATCGCCTTCCAGCCCGCGCCCGTCGCCGTGAGGTTCGTCGCGGTTCCGGCTCAGTTCCAGGTCGGCGTTCCGGGAGGTCCGTCCGGGCCCCGGCGTCCCGGTTGCCCCTCGTCCGGATCCACACCGGGCGACGGCGCCACGGTCACGTACTCCCTGCCCACCGCCTCGGCCTCCTCCAGGTCCTCCCCTTCGAGATCCCGGGAGCAGACGATCACGAACCGGCCGGTCCCGACGTTCGGATCGGGTACCACGGGAAGGCCCCGGATCTCCTCCCATCCCAGCCGTTCGACCTCGAACGGATTCATCCGGACTTCGGCGGCCGGAAACGGGCAGGAGGCGTTGTGCTGATCGATCGCTTTCGAGATCGCCTCGAGATTCTTGACTTCTGCCGAACTCACCGGCCCAAGTATGGCGAATCCGTCCCTTCCGGGGCTGATCTTCACGCTCCCGATGGTGCCGGATCCGGTTGCGGCCGGGCCCGAAATCCGGCCCGCTTTCACGCCGACGCCGCCCAGCCGTGATAATCGAGCTGTGGATACCCCGGTAACAGTCGCCCTGGCCCAGACCAACCCGGCTACCGGAGACCTCGACGCCAACGCGGCGACGGTCGTCGAATGGTGCGACCAGGCTGCCGCCGCCGGAGCCGACCTGGTCCTGTTCCCCGAACTGGCGCTCACCGGCTACGGCGCGGACGACCTGTTTTCCAGGGGCGACTTTCTCAGGGCATCGATGCGGACCCTGGAGCAGGTAGCGGAGCGGATCCGGGGGACCACCGCGCTGGTCGGATTTCCCGAACTCGTGTCCGATCGCGGATCGGGGACGTCACCGGTCGCTCCGCTCGCGGCGAACTCGATCGCGGCCCTGGCGGACGGTGAAATCCGTGGCGTCTACCGCAAGCGGCATCTCTCCCGGGCCGGTGGCGTCGATCAACCCGGCCGGTTCGTGGCGGGCACGGCTCCCTTCGGGTTCGGGTTGGGTGAACACGACGTGGCCTTGCTCGGTGGCGGCGAGTACCGCAGTCCGCTGGTCCCGGGAGCAGGCCTGATCGCTGTGGCAGGGGCCTTCCCGTATGTGCGCGGGGGGAAGCGGGGTCGGGAGGAGGAGCTGCGGCGGCTGGCCACCGAACAGACGGCCTGGGTTGCCTGCACGGATTTCGGGGGCGGACAGGACGAGCTCATCTTTCAGGGCGCCAGCGCTCTGATCTCGCCGGACGGCGGGGTGGTGGCCCGCGCCGGACAGTTCGCCGGGGAACTCCTGGTTGCGACATCCGGCATCGGCATCCGGGAAGAACCGGGGGATCTGGAGGAGCTGTACATGGCGCTGGTGGCCGGAACCCGGGACTTCATCGTGAAGAATGGCTTCGGCCGGGTCGGCCTCGGACTTTCCGGAGGTCTCGATTCCGCCCTGACCGCAGCCTTGGCGGTTGATGCGATCGGGGCCGACCGGGTGAGTCTCGTGATCATGCCTTCCCGCCACTCGAGCGAGGAGACCCAGTCCGATGCCCGTCGCTTCGCCGCCGATCTCGGATGCGAGCTGATCGAACTGCCGATCGAGGGCCCACTGGCCGCCTTTCAGGCGCTGCTGGGCCGGGACTCGGCCGGACTCGCGGAGGAAAACCTGCAGGCGCGAATCCGGGGCAGCCTGCTGATGGCCCTGGCGAACAGCCGCGGCTGGCTGGTCCTCGCGACCGGCAACAAGAGCGAGTCGGCGGTCGGCTACAGCACTCTCTACGGCGACATGGTCGGTGGCTTCGACCCGATCCAGGATGTCTCGAAGACCGTCGCTTTCAAGCTCTGTCGCTACCGGAACGGAATCAGTCCGGTGATCCCGGAGTCGATCATCGAGCGGCCGCCGTCGGCCGAGCTGCGGCCGGGACAGAAGGACTCGGATGCGCTGCCCGAGTACGACGTTCTCGATCGCATCCTCGAGCGGTACATCGAAGCCGGCCAGAGTGCCGCAGAGATCGTCGCATCCGGGGAGAGCCCCGAGACCGTGGCCGAGGTGATCTCGCTGGTGGACCGTTCCGAGTACAAGCGCCGGCAGGCGCCTCCCGGCCTCAAGGTCTCGCCGGTGAGCTTCACCCGTGACCGCCGGATGCCGCTGACCGGGCGATTTTCCGGGGAGCCGACGGACTCCCGGGACAGCGCGGTCTGATCAGCTCTTGACCAGGGCGTCCAGATCGGCACCCTCGGGTGCCGGTCGCACCGCCATCGTCATCTGGCCGATCGCACAGACCCGGCCCGAGAGGTCCTTGACCTCGGCTCGCCAGACCCAGGTCATCCGGCCCCGGTGAACGGCCACCGCTTCGACCTCGATCCCACCTTCGGAAACCGGACGAAGGAGGTTCAGGGAGATCGACTGTCCCATCGCGATCCGGCCTTCCGGAATCACCGCCTTCGCGGTTGCGGACGAGCAGAGCGACTCGATCATGCTCGCCATCACGCCGCCGTGCATGATTCCCATGGGCTGTCGGAGGTAGTCCTCCATCTTCAGCCGGAGGCGGGCGCCATCGGGATCCTCGGAGATCCATTCGGTGCCCAGGTGGACGTCGTACGGGGAAACGGGAAGCTCGATCTCGGCCATCTTCCGCCGATCATAAACGCATAGAGTCACCCGCATGAGCCTCACCGCGGAAAGCCGCACCGTCCTCAAACTGGTCCTGGTCCGGGGCAAGTCCTACCGCGAGATCGGGGATCTGCTCGGGATCGAGGAACCGGCGGCCCGGGCCCGCGCCCATCAGGCGCTGGCGGAGCTCTCGGTGCCGGGTGAACCCGCCCTCGATGGCGAGGTCTGCGACGTTCTGCTCGGCCAGGCCGATCCGATCACTGCCGCCGCGTTGGCCCGTCAGCGCGAAGGGGACCCCGAGCTGGCCGAGCGGATCGAGGTGATCGAGGAGCAGCTTCGGCTGGTCGCCCCCCGGAGAACTGTGGCCACGCCCGATCCGGCCCTCTCCCCCGCGGCGGACGTCACCCACCCCGAAACCCTGTCCCCCGCCGCCGGCGGCAAACCCGCGCCGGTTCGGGACTCGACCGGTACTCCCGGATTCAGCAGCCAGCTCACCGCCGCCCAGCGGCGGCTGGTGGCGTTGCTGCTCGGGGCGGCGCTCCTGGCCGTGATCCTGGTCTTGATCCTGACCGGTGTCATCGGCGGCTCCGATGACAAACCGGATGACGGCAGCCCACCCCCGACCACGGCGAGGCTGGAGGCCGTACCGGGAGAGTCCGGCGAGGGCACCGCCCAGATCGGCTTCAACTCCCAGGGTGGCCTCGCCGCCAACCTTCAGGTGAGCGGCCTTGAGCCGAACCGCCGGAACCAGACCTATGCGATCTGGTTCTACGGTTCAAAGGGTGCGTTTCCGGTCAACCAGTCCCGGGTCGGCGAATCCGGTGAGCTGGCCGGCCAGATCGCCCTGAACGAGGCGGTGATCTGCCTGATCGCGGCCGACGTCTTTCCCGAGATCAGGGTTTCCCGCGTCAGCCAGGTCCAGATGAACCGGAGCCTCCGCGCGGCCCGACGGGCAAACGGGGGAAGCGGTCGCATTCCCGACTACGCGGGCGAGACGGTTCTCACCGGACAGATCTCGATGCCCCAGGAAGCCAAGGACCAGATCGTCCCGGGGTGCACCGGGGCTACCCAGGCCGGGTCGGCCGGCTGACCCGGGACCAGCCGCAACACCGCCGCCATGATGTTCTGGAGCCGATTTGGGCCATATAGCCGCCACTATCGGCTCCAGAAAGACCAAGGACCGCCGCCGTAATGTTCTGGAGCCGATTTAGGCGCAATGGTCGCCACTATCGGCTCCAGAATGATCTTGGGCTGGCGGCTCGGTCTGTCTTGGCCTTGATGCGCGGTGTGACTTCAGGGGAGGAGCTTCCCCGGGTTCATGATCCCGGCCGGATCGAGGCGGTCCTTCGCCGCCTGTAGTACCTCGGCTCCCAACGGTCCGATCTCTCCGGCCACCCGGGGTCGATGGTCCCGACCGGTCGCGTGATGGTGAGAGAGCGTGCCTCCGTTCGCCTGAATCGCGTCCAGTGCGGCCGTCTTCACCGCCGGCCATGAGTGTGCGCCTCCGGCCGGCCCGGGCGACGCGATAACCGTGAAGTAGAGCGAGGCGCCGTCCGGATAGGCATGGGAGAGATGGCACATCAGGACGCCCTTCATCTTCTGGCTCCCCATCGCTCCGTCAACCGCTTCCGAAACTCGCCGGTAGAGCTCCGGGTGCCGTGACCAGCTGGTCGCGGTCTCGAAGGTTTCAACCAGGACCCCGCGATCAAGCAGCGTCTCCCGCAGATAGGGGCCGTGGAACCGTCCCCGGGCCCATCCCCTTCCCCCGGACTGCCCGAGATTGACCGCTCCACCCTTCCTGAGCGCCCGGGCCACGACACTCCGGCGGTGTCGGCAGTCCTCGGCGGTCCCCTCGTAGCTGACGATCATCAGTGCGCCGTCGCTTCGTTTACGGGCCTCGAGGTAGCGCCGGAAGGCGGTGCCCGCCAGCCCGGACGGCGACGACATTGCCAGGGACACCTCGGTCTCGTTGCGATCCGACACGCGGATCACGGCCGGCAGATCGCCGCTCTGGGCCAGTTCCCGGACGATCTCGTTGCCGGCCTCGAAGGACTCGGCGATCCAGGCCTCCCGTCGAACCTGTGCCGGGGTCGGTCGCACCCTGACCTCGACCTCGGGGATCACGCCCAGCATCCCTTCGGATCCGATGATCAGCTCCCGCAGGCTGGGTCCGATCGAGGTGTGCGGGGTCGGCCCGGTCGAGAGCACGCCCTCCGGGGTGACCAGGCTCACCCCGGTGACCATCGAGTCAAATCGCCCGTACCCGCTGGATGACTGCCCGGCCGACCGGGTTGCTGCGAACCCCCCGATGGTGGCGTACTCGAACGACTGGGGGAAGTGACCCAGGGTCAGGCCGTCCGCGCCGAGCAGGGCCTCCGCCTCGGGGCCTCGCAGCCCGGCTCCGAGCCGAGCGGTAAGCGAGGTCCGGTCGATCTCGATTCCCCGCAGATTGACCAGGTCGAGGGCGATCACGAGATCGCACTCTCCCCGGAGCGGGGCCACCCCGCCGACCACGCTGGTTCCGCCGCCGAACGGCACCACCGCCACCCGTTCCCGGGCAGACACTTCCAGAATCGGCGCGATGGCCTCGGCCGAAGCCGGGGTGATCACGGCATCCGGGGCCCGTTCCAGTACGCCGGAGCGAAGGGCAAGCAGATCGAGGTAGCTCTGACCGGCGGCGTGCCGGATCCGGTCCTCCGGGGAAACCGAGACCGCCAACGGCCCGGCCGTTTCGAGCAGGTCGCTGGGCAGCTCCCCTGCCGGCGGCAGTTCCACCTCCTCGATGTCACGGATTCCGGGGATCGTCGCTCCGGTGAGGATCTCTCTCTCGACCAGCATCCGTTCGGCGGCCGGCGGCAGCTCGGCACGTTCGTCCGGGTTTCCCCAGCCCCACCAGCGGGTGTCCCGGCGTGGCTCCATCGTCAGGCGCCACCCACCGTTGGGGGCTCCAGCAGCTCGGCCAGCGACTCAAGGGCAGAGTCGAGCAGCTGGCGTTGCCCCTTCTTCATCGCGAAGCCGGCGAGCTTCGCGGTCCCCTTGAGCTGGTGAACTGCGGTGATCGTCACGGTTGCTCCCGGGCTCGAAGCCTCGATCCCGACCAGAATGGCCTGGCGAAGCAGATGCTTCTCGAACGCGGTCCCCTCTAGCTCCTGCTCCCACTCGTACCGGACCGGGCGGTTGGCCGCGGTGCAGCGGTAGTCGAGGCGGAGCAGTCGTCCCGAGTCGGCCTGCAGGACGCTGGTCCAGCGGGTCCGCTCGGACCCGGGCTTCCCGGCGACATCCTCGATCCGGGTGACGCGCGGCCACCAGCCGGCCTGACGCCGCGGATCGGCGATCAGGTCGTATGCCGTCTCGGGGGCGACCGCGAACTCTCTCTTGCGGGTGACCGAAGGCAGAGGGAGCTCCGTCAGCCGTCAGAGGCCAGCCGGCGCAGATCGCGAACCAGGAGCGCGTGTTTCAGCTCACTCAGGACGGTGGCCATGCGCTCCAGGCTCTCGACCGCCTCCTTGCGTCGCTGGGGGTTGCGTGAACCCAGCTTCGGCGCCAGCAGCGCCTCGATCAGCTGGACCTCACGGTCGGCAGAGGTCTTGAACAGCCGCAGGTTGCGGGCACCGACTCCGGATCGGGCCAGCTCGTTCGCAGCCCGGACGACCTCAAGGTCGGTTTCGTCATAGATCGGGGCGCCCTCTGCGGTCCGCGGCGAGATCAGTCCGTACTCCTGGAGCTCGCGGACGAATTCCGGGCGCGCCCCGGTTTCCTCAACCACCTCTTCGAGTGACAGCCGGGAACTTGAGGTGCCGATCAGTTTTGCCCGGCGGGTGGCGTTGGTCCGCGATCCGGACTCTCCGATTCCGGTCACCACCGGGCCGGAGGCCAGTTCCTGGCGGATCACCCTCAGCGGCAGGAACTCGTCCCGCTGGAGACGCAACACGGTGCGGAGCCGGTCGACGTCGGTCTGGCTGTAGAGCCTGTAGCCGCCAGGCGTACGGCGCGGAGTGACCAGTTTCTGGTCTTCGAGATACCGGATCTTCGAGATCGAGACGTCATCGAACTCCTTGGCCAGCAACTTCGCCACGGCCCCGATGGTCAGCGCCTTGCGGGGCCTGCGGGCGGGCGCCGCCGCTCCGGTCACGGTTCCGTCGGCCAAAGTGTTCACCGTTCCAGGAAGGTGAGCTTGTACTTGCCGACCTGGATCTCGTCCCCGTCCTCGAGCTGCTGGGACTCGATCCGTTTGCGATTGACGTAGGTCCCGTTCAGGGAGCCGAGATCATCGATGAAGATCCCGTCCTTGCGTTCGACCAGCAGGGCGTGATTGCGGGAGACGGTGACGTCGTCCAGAAATACCCCGGCGTCGGGGCTGCGCCCGATTGCGGTCCGCTCGCCTTCGAGCGGAAAGGTCTCCCCCGCGCGCCCGCCGCCGCTGCGGATCACCAGGGCCGCGCCGGCCCGTTCGATCTCGGCATCGATGTCGACCGCCTGGATCTCACCGGTTTCACCGATCTGGTAGGTGGTGGTCGCTTCCTCGACCCCTTCACGGCCTCCGATGTAGGTTCCGCACTTCTGACAGTAGTTGGCCGGATCGTCGTTGATGAAGCCGCATTCGGGACAGTGCTTCGCCATGGAGGCCATTATACGGACCGACCCTAACCTTCAACTCAGGGTTTACGGTTGGGATTCTTCTTCCAGCCGGGCCCGAAGTTGGTCGCGACCGCTGCGGAAGTAGAGCGCGGTGGCCCCGAACGCGAGGATGACGCCGATCGCCAGCAGGACAACCGGGATCCAGCCGTCGACAAGCATCGCGAAGAGCAGCGAGGCCATCACCGGAAACACAGCCATTCGCCCGAACCAGTTCACCTCGATGTCGATCCCGTGAGTGAGGCCCCACCGAGCCAGGAGCGCCGTCACCAGCTCTCGGACCACCAGCAGCAGGAGCAGCCAGCGGGGCAGGAGGTCAAAGTGCCAGCAGACCAGCGCCCCGGAAAGGATGGTCAGACGGTCGATCACCGGGTCCATCAACGCGCCGAGGCGGCTGTACTGCCCGGTCACCCGGGCGAGGAAGCCGTCGACGTAGTCCCCGGCCGAGACCAGGAAGAAGAGCAGGGCGGCCACCGGGTCCCGACCGTCCGGGCTGCCGATCGCCACCACCCAGAAACCGATCAGACCGCCGATCCGCAGATAGCCGACCAGGTTGGGCAGGGTCAGGGGGCGAAGTGGCTGTCCGGCCCGGGTCGGTGCGGGCTCGGCACCGGTCCGATCGAGGCCGAAGAGCCGCCTGACTCTCCCCCGGCCGAAAGGTGCCCCCCGTCCCATTCAGACGAGGGACCGGATCAGGTTTCCAACTGCGCCGGCCGCATCGTCAAGCGGTATCTCATGCTCCGTTCCGCTGCGACGTTCGCTGCCCTCGAGCCGACCCTCGGCCAGGCCCCGCCGGCCGGCGACCACCCGGAGCGGGCAGCCGATCAACTCGGCGTCGGTCAGTTTCTGACCGGCTCCACCGTCCCGATCGTCGTAGAGCACCTCGATCCCGGCCCGGATCAGCTCCTCGTAAAGCCGGTCGGTGATTTCCCGGTCGGATTCACCCGGTTTCGAGAGCGCTACCAGATGCACCGTCCAGGGCGCCAACGAGCTGGGCCACGACAGGCCCTTGTCGTCCGCGAACTGTTCCGCCGCGGCGGCCACGATCCGGGCCGGCCCGATGCCGTAGCACCCCATCACGACGGTCTGTTCCCGTCCGTCCTCGTCCAGATAGGTGGCGCCGAGCGGTTCGCTGTACCGGGTTCCGAGCTTGAAGATGTTGGCCACCTCGATCGCCGGTTCGAGGGTGATCTCCAGTCCTTCAGCGGTCCGGTCGCCGGACTCCACGCTGCGCACATCGACCTCTTCGTACTCGAAGTCCCTGCCCGGCTCGACCCCGCGCAGATGGAGATCGGCCCGGTTCGCCCCGGTGATCAAGCCGCCGCCGGTGATCGCCCGGTCCATGATGATCCTGACCGACGGGTCGGCCGGTGAAACCGGACCGATGAACCCGGCCGGCCCGAGCTTTTCCTCGATCTCCTCGATCCCGGCCGGTCTCGACGGCATCTTGAGTGTGTTGTCGAGCTTGACCTGGTTCACGTGGTGGTCGCCCCGGACCAGGACCAGCACGAACTCGCCGGAGTCGCTGATCACCGGGACCGCCTTGATCAGGGCCCCGGGATCCGCCTTGAGGGCGTCCGCCACCTGCTCGACCGTCTTCAGTCCCGGCGTCTCCACCGCCTCCGGTTGGTCCAGCAGAGGTGGGCGGTTGATCTCCCGGGCGGTCGCGGTGGCAACCTCAAGGTTGGCGGCGTAGCCGGGTGCCAGGGCGATCGTGTCCTCTCCCGCTCCGCACGGAGCCATGTACTCGTGCGCACCGGAGCCGCCCATCATCCCGACGTCGGACTCCACCCGGTACCAGTTGAGTCCGGAGCGGTCAAAAATCCGATCGTAGGCCTCGATCATGCGGGCGTACACCGCCTCCAGCCCGGCCACGTCACGGTCGAAACTGTACGCGTCCTTCATCACGAACTCACGGGTCCGAAGCACCCCGGCACGGGGTCTCGGTTCGTCCCGTTCCTTGGTCTGGATCTGGTAGACCAGTTTCGGCAGATCACGGTAGGAGCGGATCTCGGCGGCCATGTGCCCGGTGACGCACTCCTCGTGGGTCATCGCGAGCACAAGCCGGGAACCCTTGCGGTCCTCCAGGCGGAAGAGTTCGTCGATTCCGTAGCGGCCGGTTTTCTCCCAGGGGGCGGACGGCTGCATCACCGGCATCACCATCTCCTGGGCCCCGGCCCGGTCCATCTCCTCCCGCAGAATGGTCTCGACCTTGCGGTGAACCCGGAGCCCCGCCGGCAGCCAGGTCCAGAGACCGGTCCCCATCTGCCGGATCATGCCCGCCCGAACCAGCAGCTTGTGACTGACCGCCTCCGCGTCAGAGGGAGCATCTTTCAGGGTCGGAATGAAGGCCTCGGAAAAGCGGGTCATGAAGCAGGAAACCTACCGCCTGTCCGAGGCGAAACGCCGCACCCCCCGAGCATCGACAGGAGCTTTCACGCACGATATGGCGGACAACTCTCCTCTCGACAGTCGGTCACCGGCCCGTGAGCGTTCCGCGTGAGGTTGATGACGCCGCCAGCGGACGGCTGGTGGTGTGATGTTCCCGGGGCCGTCCAGCCGTTCGCTGGCAAGGAATCCGCCGAAAGCGGGGCGCGATAGGACTTTTGTCCGTGAGCGTTCCGCGTGAGGTTGATGACGCCGCCAGCGGACGGCTGGTGGCGTGATGTTCCCGGGGCCGTCCAGCCGTTCGCTGGCAAGGAATCCGCCGAAAGCGGGACGCGACAGGACTTTTGTCCGTGAGCGTTCCGCGTGAGGTTGATGACGCCGCCAGCGGACGGCTGGTGGCCCCGGTCAGGCCCGGGTGAAGCGGCGGCCCGCAGTCGGCGAGGAGACCTCATCGACCAGCAGGGCGTCGTTCTCGGCCTTCTGGGAGGCTTCGTGCTCCAGTCTGGCGATCTTTTCGGGGGTGAGGTCGTCGGCGTTCTCGTCTTCGATCTTCTTGATCCAGGCCTCGCCCTCGGCTGATTCCGCCTCGTTGAACTCCACCTCGCCGTCACGTCCCAGGGCGAGATCGATCTGCTCGAAAAGGGTGTCGACCAGAAGTTCGGTGGGCACCTTCTTGATCGCCTTGCCCTGGGCAAACACGACTCCCTCGTTGCGGGCCCCGGCGATCCCGAAGTCCGCATGCTTCGCCTCCCCGATGCCGTTGACGGCACAGCCGAGGACAGCGACCTCGATCGGCTCCTCGTAGGTTTCGAGCCGCTGTTCGACTTCGGCGACAACCGCGTCCATGTCGAACTGGAGCCGGCCGCAGGTCGGACAGGCGATCAGGACGGGGCCCTTCTCCCGGAGCTGCAGAGCCTTGAGGATCTCCCAGGCGACCTTGACTTCCTCCTCGGCGTGGAAGGTCGAGAGGCTGATCCGGACTGTGTCCCCCACTCCGTCGGCCAGCAGCGTGCCGAGGCCGACCGCGGACTTGAGCGAGCCGGACCATTTGGTTCCGGCTTCGGTGATGCCGAGGTGGATCGGATACGGGATCTTCTCGGCCAGCAGCCGGTTCGCCGCGATCGTGTTGGGAACGTTGGTCGACTTGATCGAAACCTTGAAGTTCTCGAACTCGAGGCCTTCCATCAGGGCCACAAACTCGGTTGCGGCAGTGACCAGGGCCTCGACCGGACTGTCCCGTTCGAGTGCGTGGAGATGTTTCGGCAGGGAGCCGGAGTTGACGCCGATTCGCATCGGGGTGCCGTGTCGGTTGGCCAGTTCCGCAACCTGGGCGACCTTGTCACGGCCGCCGATGTTGCCGGGGTTCAGCCGGATGCAGTGGGCTCCGGCCTCGATCGCCTTCAGGGCCAGGGTGTAGTTGAAATGGATGTCGGCGATGATCGGCACCGGCGACTGCTTGACGATGGTCTTCAGCGCCTCGACGTCCTTGTCCCGTGGCACCGCGACCCGGACGATGTCGGCCCCGGCCTCTGCCACCCGCTCGATCTGAGCCATGGTTTCGGTCAGGTTCGCGGTTTCGGTCTTGGTCATCGTCTGGACCGCTACCGGTGCGCCACCCCCGACCGGGACCCGTCCGACGAAAATCTGTCGCTTCGATGCCACCCCTGCAGGGTACCGGGAGCCCGTCGGCGACCGTCACCCGCCGGTCAGCGGCCTGCCCAGGCCTCCAGAACCCAGCCGAGGTCGTCGCTCGATACGGCCGGATCGAGAATCAGGCGCGAAGGGTCCGGTTCGGCCAGTCGTCCCCGGATCCGGCGGCCGGCCAGGCTCAGGCCCCGACCCAGAGACCCCGGTTCCCTTCGCGGAAGAATGCCCCGATCGAGCCGGTTTTCAACCGGGTGAATGAGGCCGAAGCCCAGCGGGTTCCGTCCCTCGGCCCAGGCCAGCCCGGCTTCGGCTGCGGATCGGAACTCGCCTTCGAGTCCGGCCTCGGCAGCGGCCCGCAGGGCCATTGGCGCAACCGCTACCTGGGTCACCGTGAGGGCGGGATACCAGGCGGTCGCCTCCCCCCTCGCCGGATCAACGAGACCGGGCCACCCGCCGTCATCCCGCTGTAGCGCCAGCAGCCGGTCGGCGAGACGCCGGGCCGGCTCCGCCACCTGCGACGAACGTCCGGCCCTGATCAGCTGGCAGAACGCATGGAGCGCGTGAAACTGACCGGCGATCGGCGCGGCTGCTCCGCGAAGACGATGGTGAAGCTCAACCACCAGTCCCGATCTACCGTCCACCCGGGCGACCAGCGCTCCGGCGGTCTGGTCGAGCAGCCCGTGATCGCCGCCCGTCGCCAGTTGGGAGGCTTCGGCCAGACCGGAGAGGACCCAGGCGTGCTGGTCGACCGGGATCCGCTCGAACCCGGCCCGGATCTGACCTTTCAGGTGAGCCTCGATCTCACCCACCGCCATGCCCTCGGCCCTGGTCTCGGCCCAGAGCGCGAGGCCGAGCTCACCCGGCGTTGTGGCCGGGAGGCCGAGATCACCGAGAATCCGGGTCCTCAGGGCCCCGGTTGAGAAGGGCTGGGCAATTCCGGCCTCGTCGGCCCGGAACAGGCCCAGCAGCGCGACCGTTGCCGGAAGCAGTGAGGTGACCGGACCGGTGTCCTCCACCCCCTCGATCCGGGCGGTCTCCCGGAACAGGCCGGATGCGGTCTGCAGTTCCGGCAGCCGGGCGAGGGCGATGTCCACCATCATCCGGCCCCGGTCTTCGCCCCCGAACTGGTTCACCGGGAGTCAGGCCTCCCCGTAGAGGGCCTCGATCTCCGCCGAGTAGCGGGCGTCGATCGGCTTGCGTTTCAGCTTCATCGTTGGAGTCAGCTCCTCGCCTCCGGGGAGCCATTCACCCGGGATTATCCGGAACTTCTTGATCTGCTCCACCCGGGAGAGCCGCTGGTTGCCGCGTTCCACCGCGGCGGCAACCTCAGCCACCACCAGTTCATCGGTGGCCAGCTCCGTCAGGGACTTCCCTTCCACTCCCTGTCCTGCGGACCAGACCGGGGTGAAATCCGGATCGAGGACGATCAGGGCCACGTTGTAGGGCCGCCCGTTCCCGATCGCGACGCAGGAACCGATCAGCGGCGAGGCGACCTTGATTTCCGCCTCGATATTGGCCGGTGACATGTTCTTGCCGGCCGCGTTGATGATCAGTTCCTTCTTGCGATCGACGATCGTCACGTAGCCGTCCTCGTCGATCCGGCCGATGTCCCCGGTGTGAAGCCAGCCGTCGGTGATCTCCTCGGCGGTCTTCTCCGGCTTGTTCAGGTACTCCTTCATCACGTAGGGGCTACGGCAGAGCAGCTCTCCGTCCTCCGCGACCCGAACGTCGCAACCCGGCACCGGCGGACCTACGGTCCCGAGCTTGATCCGGTCCGGTGGATTGATCGTGATCACGCCACAGGTCTCGGACATCCCCCAGAGCTCACCGATATCGATCCCGATCGCGTGGAAGAACTCAAGCACCTCCAGTGGCGTCGGAGCGGCCCCGAGCGAAACCGCGATGTACTGGTCCAGCCCGAGCATCGTGCGGAGGTTCGAGAACAGCGCCTGGTCGGCTTCGGCCACGGCGGCGGCGAGCTGGTCCGGGACCGGTTCACCCGCCTGTTCCAGGCGTACCTTGCTGATCGCCGCCTCGAGTCCGGCCAGCGCAGGGCCCCGCTGCTCCTCCGGCAGGCCGGCGAGGTTGGCTTCCAGGCCGGCCTTGAGCTTCTCCCAGATCCGGGGCACCGCAAAGAACCAGGTCGGCCTCACCTTTGGCAGGAACTCGATGATCCGTTTCGGGTCCGGGCAGATGTGAACCTCGAGCCCACGGGTGACCGGCGTGTAGTAGTTCGCAGCTCGCTCGGCAATGTGTGCCGCTGGAAGCCATGAGATGACCCTGCCACTGTCGAGCGGGAGTTCGATGATGCCGTGGGTGATCGATTCCAGCAGGCGCAGCAGGTTGCCCTGGGTCAGCAGCACACCCTTGGGCGGCCCGGTGGTCCCCGAGGTGTAGATCAGGGTCAGCGGATCGTCAAGGCCGATTCCGGCAGCGATCGGACCGGGGTCGAATCCCGGATTGGCCGCCTCCAGATCGGCGAGCGATCTGGTGCCGCCCTCACCGTCCACGACCACAATCTCCCGCACCTGCCCGAGTCCCTCGACCGCCTTGGTCACCGGGTCCAGCAGGGCACTCTCGACGATCACCACGGTCGCGCCGGAATCCTCGATCACATAACGGATCTGATCCGGAGGGAGGGTCCGGTAGATCGAGAAAGGCAGGGCCCCCAGGGCAACCGCGGCAAGGTCACAGGCCATGAACTCGGACCGGTTCCCCATCACGATCGCGATCTTCTCGCCCCGCGACACGTTGATCGAGTCGAGTCCACCTGCAATCCGGTTGACCCGGTCGGAAAGCTCGTTCCAGGTCATCTCGACCTGCTCGTCCTCCGAGCGAATCGCGAGCGCGTCTCCACGTCGCTTGACCGTTGCCCGAAACGCGGCGAACAGGTTCTCGTGTTCGGGTTCCGGTCCGGGACCCCCGCTTGCCTCACTCAGAGCCTGAGACGCTTCCATCTCGCTCCTCCTTCCGGTCTCTCCTCGACAACGGTGCCGCCCTGAACCTACCGGAGAACGGAGCGCCGATCCAGACGGCAGGCCCGGCCGATCACCGCAGGTTGAACCCCTCACCGGCGAGCCTGGTCAGATCGTTGGACAGGCCGAGCAGGAACAGCCCGATGATCAGGACGAAACCGATGATGCCGGCGCGTTCCATGACCCGGAACGGGACCGGGCGTCCCCTGGCCTTCTCGACCAGACTCCAGAAGATGTGTCCCCCGTCGAGGGGCAGGAAGGGAAACAGGTTGATCAGGCCGAGCGAGAGGCTGATCAGGGCAATCAGGGTGAAGGCCTGGCGGGCCCCGATGTTGATCGCCTGCCGCGTCACCTCGTAGCTTCCGGCGACGCCGGACAGCTCCTTGCGCTGGTCGGCCTCGTACAGGTGGAACATCGTCGAGACCGTCTTCGAGGTGACGAACCACATGAAGTCAAGGGCCTTGCCGGCTGCTTCGGCCGCTCCCGGGGAGGCCGGTTCGAGTCCGAAAGCGAACCCCAGCCGGGCCCGTCCTGCCTCGGCGTCGTACACCGGGGTGATCGCGAGCTCGATCGGCTGTCCGTCCCGCAGTACGTCGACCCGAACCGGCCGGGCGGCACTGCAGCCGTCGGTCTGTCGTCCGGGGCAGCGATGCTCCGCGATCTCAGCCGAGGTCGTTTCGGGGTCCCCGGTCACGCCGTCGACCGCGACGATCCGGTCACCGGGAAGCAGCTTGCCTGCGGCGGGTGACTCGGGCTCCACCCTTTCCACGGTCGAGCTGACCTGCTGGACCCCGAGTGCGAGCACAAAGAGGATCAGGAACGCGATGGCGATGTTGACGGCGGGTCCGGCCCCGATCACCACGATCCGCTTCCAGACCGGCTGGCGGTAGTAACCCCGCTCGGCGATCTCCGGCGGAAGCTCCTCATCCGGATTCATCCCGGTGATTTTCACGAAGCCCCCCAGGGGCAGGGCGCCGACTCCGTACTCGGTCTCGCCTCTCTTCACGGCGGCAATCTTCGGCGGAAAGAAGAGATAGAACTTCTCGACCCGCATCCCGACCGCCTTGGCGGCGACGAAATGACCGGCCTCGTGCAGGATGATCAGGGCACTGAAGGCCAGGAAGGCGAGCAGGAAACTCATCTGGCGTCCAGTCCGGAGATCAGTTCGAGCGAGCGCTCCCGCGCCGCTTCATCGACCGCGAAGAGTTCGTCGAAGTCCCTGACCGGCCCGGAACCGATGTCCTCGATCGTCTGCTCGATCACCTCCGGAATCGAACCGAATCCGATCCGTCCCTCAAGGAATGCGTCGACCGCGATCTCGTCGGCCGCGTTGAGGATGCAGGGAACGATTCCCCCGTTCTGCCCGGCTTCCCGAGCGAGGGCAAGGCAGCGAAAGGTCCCCGGGTCGGGGGCCTCGAAGGTGAGCTCCCCGATCCGCGCCAGGTCGAGTCGCTCCACCGGGAGTTCGAGTCGGTCCGGCCAGTTGAGCGCGTAGCCGATCGGGACGCGCATGTCGGGATAACCGAGGTGAGCCAGGGTCGCCCCGTCGACCAGGTCAACCAGCGAGTGAACGATTGACTGCGGGTGGACGACCGTCTCGATCTGCTCCCATCCGAGCCCGAAGAGATGGTGGGCTTCGATCATCTCGAATCCCTTGTTCATCAAGGTGGCCGAGTCAACCGTGATCCGACCTCCCATCGACCAGGTCGGGTGATCCAGCGCCTCTTCGACCGTGATGCCCGCGAGGTCCGTTCGTCCCCGGAACGGCCCCCCCGAAGCGGTCAGGACGATCCGTGCAACCGCGGCCGGCGCCTCCCCCGAAAGCAGCTGGAAGATCGCCGAGTGTTCCGAATCGACCGGCAGCAGCCGGGCGCCGGAAGCGCGGGTGAGATCCATCACCAGCTCACCGCCGATCACCAGGCTCTCCTTGTTGGCAAGCCCGACGTCCAGCCCGGCAGAGAGAGCGGCCACGGTGGGACCGAGACCGGCCGCCCCGACCACCCCGTTGAGGACGAAATCCGGCCGGCAGGCCCCGATCAGCTCGACCGCGGCTTCCTTCCCCGACAGGACCACTCCGTCGAAGGACGCACGGGCCAGGTCGGCGGCCCCGGGATCGGCGATCGCGACGAAGCCGGCTCCGGTACCCCGGGCTTGGGCGACGGCGGTCTCCCAGTCGCGACCGACTGCCAGCCCGGCCACATCCAGCCGGTCCGAGGCAGTGATGATCTCCAGGGCCTGGGTTCCGATCGAGCCGGAAGCGCCCAGAACGGCGACCCTCTTGGTGGCGCTATCGGTCACTGTCGTTCCTCACGGGTGGAGACCTCAGTAGACCAGGGCGATCGACACGTAGTAGCCGACGACAACCGTGAAGAGCACCCCGTCGAGTCGGTCCAGCAGTCCCCCGTGCGGCCCGAACAGGGCTCCCGTGTCCTTGGTGTCAAGGTCACGCTTGAGCATCGACTCGAAGAGATCCCCGAGCGGAGCCGCGATGGCCACCGCCAGCCCCAGAATGAGCGCGTCGACTCCGGAAAACCAGTCCTGGTAGAGCCCGGCACACCAGACTCCCAGGGTCCCGATCACGATGCCACCGATCAGGCCCTCGATGGTCTTGTTCGGTGAAAGCGCCGGGGCCAGCTTGCGGTTGCCGATCATCCGGCCGACCGCATAGGCCCCGGTATCGGCAGCGAAGGTCCCGACCAGGACATTGATCAGAAGCGCCCCGCCGTGATCCGGCAGGTCCCTCAGCATCACGGCGTGTGCCAGCGGGATTCCGATCCAGAAAGCTCCCAGCAGAGTGACCGCGATCGCGATCGTGACTGCCTCGCGGTCCTCCCGGAGAGCCGCCGCGACAAACACCAGCGGAAACGGGACTGCCACCATCATCAGGACGTTGAACGAGGTGCCGAAGTAGGCGGCAGCGAGCATTCCGGCCAGGGCAACGGCGGCCGGCCAGAGCATCGGCCTCGAGTCTGCGGCCATCAGGAAGAACTCCCGCAGTCCGATCACTCCGAAGCCGAGCAGGGCTACCGCGAACACCGGCCCGCCGAGCACAATGATCGCGATCGCAAAGGCCGCCCAGGGGACCGCCACCAGGACCCGTTTCGCCGTTTCGCCCCTCAACCCGCCTCCCTCCGTCCGAATCGACGCTGGCGGCGACCGTACTCGGCCAGCGATTCCGCGAAGGCCTCCCGGGTGAACTCCGGCCAGAGTTCATCCCTGAACACGAACTCGGAGTAGGCGCACTGCCACAACAGGTAGTTGGAGATTCGTTGTTCCCCGCTGGTGCGGATCAGCAGTTCGGGGTCATGCATCTCGGGGGCGTAAAGACACCGCCGGAACTCCTCCTCGGTCGTTCCGGTGAAGCGCCTGGCGGCATCCACCAGTTCGGCCCGGCCGCCGTAGTTGAAAGCGATGAAGAAGGTGATGGTGCGGTTCGATGAGGTGAGTCGCTCGGCGGCATCCATCTGATCGAGCAGCTCGGGGTCGACTCCTTCGCGACGCCCGATGAACCGCATCCGGACCCCCTCGTCATGGAGCTCCGGGGTTTCCTCGACGATCCGGCGGGAGAACATCTCCATCAGATCGGTCACCTCTTCTTCGGACCGGGACCAGTTCTCGGTCGAAAAGGAGAAAACTGTCAGTTCCCGGATCCCGAACTCGACTGCGTCCCGGAGCCGGGCCTTTACGGTGTCGGCACCGGCCTGATGGCCCTCACGGATCGGCACCCCCCGACGGACGGCCCAGCGCCCGTTGCCGTCGGTGATGATCGCGACATACCTCGGCCCGGTCACACCTCGAGGATTTCCTCTTCCTTGCCCTTGAGCAGGGAATCGATCTCACCGGTGGCGGCATCGGTTGCCTTCTGAAGCTCCTCTTCGGCGCGACGCTCGTCGTCCTCCCCGACGTCACCCTCTTTCTTCAACTCACGCAGATCACCGATCACATCACGGCGGACGGCCCGGACCGCGACCCGGCCTTCCTCGGCCACCCCGTGCACAACCTTCACCATCTCCCGCCGCCGCTCCTCGGTCATCTCCGGGATCGATAGACGGATCACGTTGCCGTCGTTTGACGGGCTGATGCCCAGATCGGACTCCTGGATCGCCTTCTCGATCAGGCCGATCGACCCCTTGTCGTAGGGCGTGACCGTGATCAGGCGGGCTTCCGAGGCGGCTACCCCGGCAAGCTGGTTGAGTGGAGTGATCGCCCCGTAGTAGTCCACCACGATCCGATCGAGCAGCTGCGGCGAGGCCCGGCCGGTCCGCACCGTCGCGAACTCGTTCCGAGTCGACTCAACCGACTTGGCCATCCTCTCGCGGGCGTCTGAAAGCAGCTCTTCGATCATGCCTCTTCCTCGGTAGGAGAAACGTCAGTGAAGGATTCGGAGCTGACCAGCGTGCCCACCTTTTCACCGGAAACGATCCTATCTATATTCAGCTCGTCGGCCATGTTGAAGACGTAGATCGGAAGGTCGTTGTCCATGCAGAGACTGAGTGCGGTCGAGTCCATCACCTTCAGGCCGCGCTCGATCGCTTCCCGGTGGCTGATCTCCGGAATGAAGTTCGCGTCGCGGTTGGCCACCGGATCACGGTCGTAGACCCCCTCGACCCCGTTCTTTGCCATCAGGATCGCTTCCGCATGGATCTCGAGGGCGCGCAGGGCCGCGGCGGTGTCGGTGGTGAAAAACGGGTTCCCGGTTCCGGCGGCAAAGATGACGATCCGTCCCTTCTCCAGATGCCTCATCGCGCGGCGTCTGATGTAGGGCTCGGCCACCTCGCGGACATCGATCGCGGAAAGGACCCGGGTGTAGACCCCCTGCTTCTCGAGGGCGTCCTGAAGGGTCAGGGCATTGAGGACGGTCGCCATCATTCCCATGTAGTCGCCGGTGGCACGATCCATTCCCTGGGCCGCTCCCTCCACCCCCCGGTAGATGTTGCCGGCCCCGACCACGATCGCGACCTGGAGCCCGCGCTCCCGGACCACGACCAGCTGCCGGGCGATCCGTTCCACCTCCTTCGGGTCGGTCCCGTAATCGAGACTTCCCATCAGGGCTTCACCCGACAGCTTCAGCAGTATCCGTTTGAAGCGAGGTTCCAGATCGGTCATCGTGCCGGCTTCGGATCACTCCCCGATGCGGAATGCGGAAAAGCGGCTGATCACGACGTTCTCTCCCACCTTCGCCGCCAGTTCCTCCCGCATCTGCTCGATCGTCTTGCCGTCATGTTTGTCGCCGTTGACGTGTTCCTGTTCCAACAGGGCGATCTCTTTCGACCACTTCGCGACCTGGCCCTCGACGATCTTCTCGATGACCTTCTCGGGCTTGCCTTCCTCCTGGGCTTTCTCCAGAAAGAGTCGACGTTCGGAGGCGATCTCCGCCTCGGGAATTTCCTCAACCGAGACCACCTTCGGACTCGCCGCGGCGATGTGCATCGCCACCTCGTAGGCGAACTCGACGAACTCCTCGCCCCGGGCCACGAAGTCGGTCTCGCACTGAACCTCCACCATCGCACCGACCTTGCGGTTCGCATGGATGTAGGAGGAAACCACCCCTTCCGAGGTTCCCCGGCCGGAACGCTTGGCGGCGGACGCCTGTCCCTTGACCCGGAGAAGTTCCGCGGCGCGTTCCATGTCCCCTTCAGCCTCGGCGAGAGCGGACTTGCAGTCCATCATCCCTGCCCCGGTCAGCTCACGGAGCGCCTTGACGTCGGCAGCGCTGATGCTCGGGCTCACTGGTTCTGCTCCTCTCCATCGTCGGACGAGACGGGCTCACTCGTCTCGGACCCCGTTTCCCCGGCCGGTTCGGGTTCCGGAGGAACCGCGTTCGGATGGGGGTTGTCCGGTACTGCGTTCGGGTGGGGCTCCTCGATCACCGCGTTCGGATGAGGGTTGTCCGGCACCGCGTTCGGGTGAGGCTCCTCGATCACCGCGTTCGGATGAGGGTTGTCCGGCACCGCGTTCGGGTGAGGCTCCTCGATCACTGCGTTCGGATGGGGCTGGGCGGCGGTCTCCTGGCGGGCCTGCTCCTCGGCACGCCGACGGGCTTTCTCCTCGGCCTGCTCCCGTTCGATCTGTTCGCGGCGGGCCTTCTCCTCCTCTTCCCGCTTGCGGCGCTCCTCCTCTTCCCGTTCGCGGCGGGCCTGCTCCTCGGCTCGGCGTTTCTCCTCAACCACCGACCAGGCGGCGGCGCCGGTCTCGATCGCCTCACCAACGGTGGAGATGACCAGACCGCAGGACCGCATCGCGTCGTCGTTGCCGGGGACCACGTAGTCGATGTTCCCGGGGTCGCAGTTGGTGTCGACCAGGGCGATCACCGGCAGCCGCAAACGGGTTGCCTCCCGCAGTGCGATCTCCTCGGCCTTCAGGTCCACGATGAAGACTGCGTCGGGAACGCGGTCCATCTCGTCGACTCCACCGAGAGCAAACTCGAGCTTGGCCAGCTCGGCCTGCATGTTCATGCGCTCCTTCGTCGGGAGCAGTTCGATCTGGCCGCTCTCGGTCAGTTCGCGCAGCTCATGCATGCGCTTGATCCGGAGCGACGCAACGTTGAAGTTGGTCAGCAGCCCGGGCAGCCACCGCCGGTTCACAAATGGCATGCCGGCCTTCCCGGCCCACTCCTCGATGACGTCGGAGGCCTGCTTCTTGGTACCGACGAAGAGCACCTTGCCACCGCCCGAGGTCAGCTCGCCCACGAAGCGCCGGGCGTCCTCCAGCATCTGCTCGGTCTGAAGCAGGTCGACGATATGGATACCGTCGAGTTCGCCGGCGATGTACCGGCGCATGTTCGGGTTCCAGCGGCTGGTCTGGTGGCCGAAATGGGCACCGGCCTCCAGCAGCTCCTGGATTGAAGTCTGGGACATCTTTCTCCTTGTGGTAGGTCTGGGCGAAACCCGGGACGGAGGCGAAAACCCATGAGGGCAGGAGACGCCACCGGGGGCCCCGGGGGTAGGGGATGGTCGGATCGAGGATTCTAGCCGTAAACCGGCTTGACCGTCAGGACCGGATCGCCGTTCAGTTCTGACGGGCCAGTTCCAGTGCCCCGGCGAGGTCCGGTGGCAGATCCGATCGGAGATCGAGGGTCTCACCGGTGCGGGGATGCTCGAAAGTGAGACGGGTCGAGTGCAGGAACTGGCGTTCAAGCCCGTACCGGATCCTGTTTCCGTAGATCTGATCTCCCAGGACGGGATGGCCGATCGCCTCCATGTGGACCCTGATCTGATGAGTTCGACCAGTTTCCAGCCGTACCCGGAGAAGGGATTCCCGGGTGGTCTGTTCAGCCACCTCGAAGTGGGTCCGGGCCTCACGGGCCGGGGTTCCGTTGACCGACATCCGGTGTCTCTGGCGGGGTGATCGCCCGATCGGGGCGTCGATGGTTCCGGTTCGGGACCGGGGGCAGCCATCGACGAGTGCAAGGTAGGTCCGGCCGATCCGGCGTTCCCGGATCATCCGGGTAAGGTCCTGCCAGGTCTCCGGCTCGAGGGCGACCACCATCAGGCCACTGGTCCCCCGGTCGAGGCGATGGACGATTCCGGGACGATCCGGATCGTCCCCCCCGGCCAGTTCCTCCCGGAGCAGACCGACCAGGGTCTCACCACTCCAGGAGGGCGCCGGATGCACAACCAGATCGGCCGACTTGTCGATGACTGCGAGGTGCCGGTCGCTGAAAACGGTCCGGAACGGTTCGGCCTGTCCGGACGGCGTGCTCACGATGACCCGGGTCCTGAACCCGCTCCATCGGGGGTCCGGGGCGATCCGGCGTCGGCGGCCGGCTTGCCCTGCTCCGGTGACCCCGAGTTGTTAGTGATCAACCACCACCCGAGCAGAACCACACCGACCGTGATCGCACAGTCGGCCAGGTTGAAGGCCGGCCAGCCCGGCAGCAGGATGAAATCGGTCACGTGGCCGAGACGGATCCGGTCGATCAGGTTGCCCGCCGCGCCACCGAGAATCAGGCCGCTTGCCAACACCGTCGGCCAACGAGCCGGCGCGGTTGCGATAAAGGCGCCGAGCGCCATCAGGGCAACGACCGCGAGCAGAATCACGAGGATTCCGGTGCCGCCCGCCAGACCGAATGCGACTCCGTCGTTGTAGCTCAGGGTGAACCTCAAGGGGCCGAGAACGTCAACCGCCTCACCGGGCAGGATCCTTGCCGTGACCGCGGACTTCGCCGCCTGATCGGCGGCAACCACCAGGGCTGCAATCAGCGAGGTGACCGTGAACTGGCGGCCGGTGCTCATCCGCTGATCACACCGACTGCAACCATCTGGGCCACGACCAGGAGAATCACCGCCACGATCGGGCTCAGATCGAGCGCGAATCCGCCCCCGCCGACCGGCGGCAGGAACCGTCGGAACAGATTCAGATACGGGTCGGTGGTTTCCCGGACGAATCCGGCCAGAGCGCCGACCGGCCCTTCAGCCGGAAGCGACGGAATCCAGGAGAGCAGAATCCGGATGAAGATCAGGACGATGTAGACCGTGAAGAGGGCGTTGACGAAGGCGGCCACGTCGCCTCGACCGATTGCTGCGAAAAGCATTCGATCAGCCGCCGCGCATCCGTTCCAGGGAGGCGTCGAACGCCGCCCGGAAGGCCGCATCTCCACCAGCCTCGGCCAGCGCCTCGAGTCCGGCTTCCGTGCTTCCACCGGGTGAGGCGACCGCGACCTGGATCTCGAAGGCCGACCGTTGACAGAGCAACTCGCCGGATCCGGCCATCGACTCGGCCAGCATTCTGGTCGCCGCGTCCGGTCCGAGACCGCCGGCCACCGCCTCACCGATCATCGCCTCCGCGGCGACCGCGAAGTAGGCCGGTGAACAGCCCATCAGGGCGGTCGCGACATCCATCTGATCGTCCTCCAGTTCAAAGACCCGGGCGATCGCGGAGAGCAGTCCGATCGCGCGCTCCCGGATCCTCGGATCAAGGTCCGGCCGGTGGGCGACGCAGACCACACCCCGCCTCACTTCCACCCCGAGATTCGGCATCAGCCGGAGCACCCCGGATTCCGGAAAGTGGGCAACCAGCCGCTCCAACGGGGTGGCCCCGAGCAGGGACAGCACCGCCTTCGGGACGGGAAGGGAATTCGCAACCTGATCCAGCATGCCGGGCTTGACCGCGAGTACCACGAAGTCGGAGCGTTCGACGAGATCGGCGTTCGATCCGACCGCTTCGCCGTCAACTTCCTTGGCCAGCGCCCGGGCCCGGCCCGAACCGGAATCGGTGAAGAGCATCTTCGACGGCCCTGCCTTGCCGGAATCGCGCCAACCACGCGCCATCGCCGCGGCCATGTTGCCCGACCCGATGAATCCGATGATCATGCCGGCAGCTTACTTGCAGGACTGGGCGCGACCGCGGGTTCCCGCGGATCGAGCCTCGGTCGCAATCAGGACTGGTTGAAGAAGCCCTTGTCGATCAGACGGGCCTTCTCCTCGGCTGACACTTCGACGTTGCGCGGTGTGAGCAGGAAGACCTTCTCGGCGATCCGCTGCATTCCCCCGTCCAGGGCGTAGGTCAGTCCGGACGCGAAGTCGATCAACCGCTTGGACAGTTCGTGATCCGTGGTCTGGAGGTTGAGGATCACCGGCACTTTGCGCTTGAACTGATCGGCGACCTGCTGGGCGTCGTTAAAGTTGCGCGGGATCACCAGGTGAACCTGGACGTCATCGTCCCCGCCCTCGCCACTTACCGAACGCAGGGCACGCGAACGACTCCGGCTCGGAGCCGGCATCGGATCGTCATCGGCAAAGATGTCGTCGATTTCGTCGTGACGGGAACGTCGCGAGGTCGGCAGGCGCCGCACGTTCGCTTCGCGACCCCGACGGCCCCGTCGGCTCTCATATTCGTCCTCTTCGACGAAATCGTCTTCGTAATCGTCGTATTCGTGATGATCGTCTTCCTCGGCGAGGCCGAAGTAAACGAGGGTGCGGTGCCAGGAATCGCGTAGTGCCATAGGTATGCGGTGTTTTCGGTCTGGGGAGGCTGATTCCTCCCGGTTCAGGGTGTGGACGGGGCAATTATCACCGAATTGCCCGTTTTGCAGCGAAAATCACGCGGGCGGGCGCTCATGACCCTTGCCGGGACGCTCGTCACCCTTGCCGGGGCGACGCGATCCTCACCGGAGCCAGGCGATCCCCGCCTGCCGGCCGGTGATTGCACGATCCCCGCGATGGGAGAAAAACCGCCCGTCGCAGCGAGTGCAGATGTCAGTCGACTCGACCCGGGTCACCCCGGCCCGGACCAGGAGCCGCCGTGCCACTTCGGGCAGGTCAAGGTTCCTCC